>CAZIAU010000437.1:0-3604 GCA_964536755.1 uncultured Bacteroides sp.
GCAAGGCTTATGGCTTCAAGGGGGGAGTCACCGAAACGTTTTTTTACTTCCCTGCGCTCCTCCTTACTGAGAGTAACTTCGATCCCATGTGCATGGGTTGTACGCAGCTCGACCGACTGGTAACCCGTTTCAGTCAGATTCCTTATAATTGTATCTATATCCCAGTCCTTTGCTATGGTATAGGTCATGATACCCAGCTTCAGGGGATCTTCATTTAATTTGAAATCCTGATTCCTGCGGGGGAGGGGTGCAGCACCTGCACTCCCCGGTATTGCAGCAGCAGCACCCGATAATGCTGCGGTTGTCAGAAAATTCCTCCTGGAAAACATATTTTTCATAGTTAGTCCGGATAATCCTTGAATCACAGAAGTTGACAACAGAAATTAAAGTTGCCACAGGATAAAGTATCCTGGCACGAACCTGAGAATTAACATTACAATAAGATCCCGAAAACTTCCGGGCAGTTACCTGAATGAATAAAACAATACCCTGCTATACGGCAATCATTTCGTTGAAGATCCCCAGCTGTTCCTTCATGGCAGCAACCTTGTCTGCCGGTTCGGTACGTGCTTCCAGCAGGATCCATCCTTTATATTTCATATTAACGAACAGGTCCATAAGTTGCTGGTAGGGATATGATTCATCATTCAATTCCCGCACATGAACTGTATCGCCGAAATATTGTTTAACGGAATTGAAGTTTGGCTCCAGCCCGGGAGGGTTCAGATCCTGGTCATTGCAATTCCAGCACATGCCGACGTTCTTTTCCGTTACCTGTTCAAAAATAGCCTTCATATTTGGTATTTCCTGTGATACACTGCCATGAACCTCTACCCTGACCACCTGCTCCAGATCACTGGCATACCTTCCAACTTCATTCAGGGAAGAAGCAATCTGGGCAATGGTTTTTTCCCATGGTACCTCCTTCGGTATACCATTGGGCTTTACTTTGATCCCGCTTGCCCCGATATCCTTGCATAACTTAATATACTCTTTGGTCCCTTCAATATTCTTCCTGACTTCAGCCGGATCCGGACTGTGATATTCGAAATTTGATCCGTAACCCACACAGGTAACCGGACTGTCGGCAAAGCGTTGCTTTACAGCGGCCCGCTCACTGGCGGAAAGGCTGGTTTCAACTCCGTGAGCATGCTGGGTTCTCAATTCAACACCAAGGTATCCGGCTTTTTCACAATTTGCTATCAGCGTTGGCAGATCCCAGTCTTTACCCCACTGATAGGTGACCAGGCCAAATCTCATTGATGATTTTTTCAGCATGGCGTGTGCAGTGACCGGGTCAATAAGCGAAAGCCCCACTCCTGCAACCACGCTCTTCTGTAAAAAGCTGCGACGCGAATGATTTATCTCCATGATAATAATGTTTAGGCTTACGTGTCAGCTACTCTGCGGCGTACTCGTCAGCCAGTTGGTTAATTTGATCATCTGTCATATCCTCTGATGCTACCACCAGTCTGTATTTAAATGTAACGGACTCGCCCTTTGTCAAACTGAAATTCAGTTCATTTTCACCTTCAGAGAATATCTTCTGCCCGAGAGTGTTTGCGGCAAACAAGCCATAATCCCTTGCATGCCAGTAAGTTGGATATCCGACATTTGAAGGGTTGTCAATAATCACCAGGGATATGGGTTCTCCGTTGATTTCGCTGGACAATTTCATCCATCGGCAACGTGTTCCCCATACCTCTTTTCCTTCCACTCCATCTGCACTCCTGTAGTTTCCTTTAACAAGGGTATTATCCATTTTTTCAACCAGCTCCACATTGCCGTGTGAGTCCATAAGCTTGGTTGGTTTCTCAGAAGGAAGTTCCAGCTCACGGGCAACGCGCATACCAAACATCCCCTCTTTATTATCGGTGAATTTCACCGTATCGATCATAGCTGTAAGGGTAGTGGTACGGTCAATAATACGGGTTTTTTCTGTAGCGGTAAATTTGAAACTGGTTTGTTCATCCAGCATCAGCGTATTGTCCGGGGCTCTCCATTCTGCAGTGGTTTCCAGCAGGGCACTGCCTACGCCGCTTTCAGCTTTTTCAATGGACTTATGATAGATGGTGCCATAACCGTCCCTCTCTTCGGGGGGGATTGCTTCCGAATTATTCCAGAAATCAAGCCCGTTCACATCCCCGTAATTCAGCCATACTCCCACATGATGGGGGTGATCGGTCCTGTCGCCCTCTTTGGGAACCATCGGAAAACTGCGGGTCAGCATATTACCACCCGGCGACATAACCGGCCACAGAACCGGTTTTTTTACATTTTCAGGGTAGATATAGGAGGTGAAAAGCTCTCCGTCGACAAGGACATCAACTTTCTTTTCAGCATCATTTACCTTAAGATCAACTGATGGTTGTTTACTGCTGTTGTTGCATTGACTGATGAGCAAAAGGCTGCTGCTTAAAACAGCCAGGAAAATTAATTTTACAGATCTCATATTAATATTTATGTTAATTGTTATTGTTTCAAATAATTGTTTTACTAGACTCTCTCCGGGACAACAAATCCTTCCCGGTAGTTCCGTGCAAGCATCTTATCTGCTTCCGGATCGTTCACAAAGTATTCGGATTCGGGGTTGAAGTTTAACACACGGCCTAACCTGTAGGCTATATTGCCCAGGTGTGCCAGACCGGAAGAAAGGTGTGCAGTCTCAACCGGGCCATGTAATATGGATGCGTCATGTTTCCTGACGGCTTCAATGAAGTTGGCAAAATGGCCATCAGTGCCGCCCGCACCCCTGGCATATTCTGAACCTGAATCTCCTCCGTCACTTCCTGATTGTCCGGGTTCCCTTTTCTGTCCCATATAGGTCTTATATGAATCATAGCCATCCACAACAAGGATACCTTTGTCGCCATAGAAAATATTGCCTACGGTGACCCCTTCCTCGGTGTTGGTACACCAGGGGCGTACTTCAAACTGAATGATCTTATCTTCTTCGGGGTATTTGTAAACAGAAGTAAGAACCTCGGGAACCTCCTTGCAGTCATCCCAGAGGAATTTACCTCCCATGGATGTGATCTCGGTAGGAAGACCCACATCCAGCCCCCACATGCAAAGATCGGTTTCGTGTATCCCCTGGTTGCCCACATCGCCGTTTCCATAATCCCAGTGCCAGTGCCAGTTGTAGTGTACCAGGTTTCTAGTGAACGGACGCTTTGGAGCAGGACCGGTCCACAGGTCGTAATCAAGGCCATCGGGAACTGGTGAAAATCCTTTATCACCGATATCGCCTCTCCACCGGAAAACCAGTCCCCGTGCCATGTAAACCCTGCCAATGTATCCGTCACGCAGTAATCCTATGGCCTCGTTGACGGCCGGGGAACTTCTCAATTGCACGCCGTGCTGAACAATGCGGTCGTACTTGTGTACGGCTTCAACCATCCTGCGGCCTTCCCAGATATTGTGTGAACCCGGTTTCTCCACGTAGGCATCCTTGCCTGCCTGGCAGGCCCAGATCACTGCCAGTGAGTGCCAGTGGTTCGGGGTAGCAATACTGATTACATCTATATCTTTATTATCCATCACACGGCGAAGATCCTGTTCCAGGGCCACATCCTGCTTGTATGTATCCTTGAATTCCTTCTGG
>CAZIAU010000438.1:0-3602 GCA_964536755.1 uncultured Bacteroides sp.
CGATACAAGCTTCATTGAAAGGCTTTATCTGCATATTGTAGTCAGGGACTCAAACCTGGACAAAACCATTGATACCATACTGAAATCTGCTGCCACCGGCGAGGTAGGCGACGGGAAGATATTTATCTCAAGCCTTGACGAAAGTATCCGGATCCGGACTGGTGAAAGAGGCGATGAATCTATTAATATAAAAGACTGAAATTTTGAATATTATATTAAAAAACAGAATTACCATGGAAGATTTTACAACAGCTGTTTCTGAATTTACAGTTTCAATAGATACCATATGGGTCCTGATTGCATCAGTACTTGTAATGTTTATGCAGCCCGGATTTGCCATGGTGGAGGCAGGATTCACCAGGGCAAAAAACACTGCCAATATACTCATGAAAAACCTGATGGACTTCGCAATCGGTTCGCTCATTTTCTGGATACTGGGATATTCCCTTATGTATGGAGAAGATATCGGGGGATTCATTGGGAAAATTTCCCTTTTCTTCAAGAGCAATGAAATTAACGGGATCCCCGACTATGCATCTCTGATGTTTCAGACCGTATTTGCCGCAACTGCCGCTACCATAGTATCGGGAGCAGTTGCTGAAAGAACCAGGTTCACTGCATATATTTTCTTCAGTATCGCAATTACAGCGGTGATATATCCTGTTTCAGGACACTGGGTATGGGGAGGAGGATGGTTATCTAACCTGAATACCCCGTTCCATGACTTTGCCGGTTCGACCGTCGTGCATTCGGTGGGTGCATGGCTTGGATTGGTTGGCGCTATCATGGTCGGGCCCCGGATCGGCAAATATACCAAAGAGGGAAAAGCGAGGGCCATTCCCGGACAGAACCTGTCACTGGGTGCCCTGGGGGTCTTTATCCTTTGGTTCGGATGGTTTGGATTTAATCCCGGTTCCCAGCTTGCTGCGTATGGATCTGAAAATGCCTCGTCCATCGCCCATATCTTTATCACAACCAACCTGGCAGCAGCAGCCGGAGCTGTTTCTGCCATGCTGGTAACATGGATTAAGTATAAAAGGCCCGGCTTGTCCCTAACCCTGAACGGGGCCCTTGCCGGTCTGGTTGCCATCACAGCAGGATGCGACGTGGTGAGTCCGGGTGGAGCTGTCATTATCGGTATTCTTGCAGGTATTCTGCTTGTTTTTGGTGTGGAATTCATCGATAAGATCCTTAAAGTTGATGACCCGGTTGGTGCCTTATCGGTTCACGGTCTGAACGGGGCCCTGGGAACCATCCTTGTCGGATTCTTTGACACCTCCAAGGGATTGCTTTATGGTGGCGGGGGCGCCCAGCTTGGTTCACAGGCCATTGGAGTCCTGTCAGTGGGTGCATGGGCTCTTAGCTCAGGATTTATCCTGTTCTATTCATTAAAAAAGACCATTGGTATCAGGGTTTCCAAAAGGATTGAAGAAGAAGGTCTGGATATTTATGAACATGGCGAATCAGCTTACAATTAACTAATAAATAAGTGTTTTTACTTTCATTCTATAAATTATAAACCTTAATTAATAATTGAAATATCATTTTAACAGTAGATTGTGTTTTGGTTCGCAATTTAAATGTGTATATTTGCCCACAATAGACAGATCATGAAATCAAATTCCAATACGGCAGACAGGGTAATGAAGAAGAGGATCTGCTTGTCCGGATGAGAATGGTATGAACTGACAAACATGAAAGCCGTTCTCCTGTCAGAAATGAGAACGGCTTTTTCATAATTTGGTTATAATGGGGGCTGCCATGAAAAAAGAGAGTCCTGCTAAAAAAGGATTGTACAGGAGTGAATTCGAGCACGATAACTGCGGGATCGGCTTCGTTGCTCATTTGAAGGGAAAGAAATCACACGATATTATTGAACGCGGACTTGAGACTCTGGTGAATATGACCCACCGGGGAGCTGAAGGTGCGGATAGTAAATCCGGTGATGGCGCTGGTGTAATGATTCAGATCCCCAGGGACTTTTACCTTATACAGGGGTATTCTATTCCACCGGAGGGACAGTTTGGAACCGGAATTGTCTTTCTCCCACAGGATCCGGCCGAAGCTAAAAAGTGTGAGGAGATCCTTGTACAGTTTGTAAACGACGAAGGTATCCAGCTCATCGGATTCCGAGAGGTGCCACGAGACAACAGTACCATTGGAGATATTGCCAGAAGTGCCGAACCCAATATGAAACAGATTCTCCTTGGAGCAGATCTTCCACAGGATGAGCTGGAAAGAAAACTCTATATAATCCGTAAAAGGGCGGAGAACTTTGTTAACTCTTCCGGACTCAGGCAGAAGAACTTTTTTTATCTCCCAAGTCTGTCAACCAGGGTCTTGATATACAAGGGGATGTTCACTTCAGAGCAGCTGGGGGAATATTTTCTGGATCTGCATGACAAAAGGATCCAGAGTGCCATAGCCCTGGTTCACTCCAGGTTCAGCACAAATACATTCCCAAGCTGGGATCTTGCACAACCCTTCAGGATGCTTGCGCATAACGGGGAAATCAATACTGTTAAAGGCAATCGTTTCTGGATGAAAGCCCGGGAATCTATACTTAAATCGGAAATACTGGGTGATCTGAAAAAGATCTATCCGGTGATAGAACCAGGCAAGAGTGATTCTGCTTCACTGGATAATGTTCTGGAATTTCTGATAATGAGTGGAAAATCATTGCCATATGCCATGTCCACCCTCATCCCTGAGTCATGGAATGAAAAGAATCCGATTTCGCCCGAATTAAAGGCATTCTACGAGTACCATTCAACGTTTATGGAGCCCTGGGACGGACCGGCATCCATCATTTTCAGTGATGGAAGGTTCATTGGGGGAATGCTTGACCGGAACGGACTGCGTCCCTCGAGGTATGTGGTTACCAAAGATGATCTGATTGTTATGGGTTCAGAAGTGGGTGTACAGATATTTCCTCCCGAAGAAATCAGGGAGAAGGGACGCCTGAAACCCGGAAAGCTGATCATGGTGGATGTCCTGGAGGGAAAGATATACAGGGATGAAGAACTGAAGAACCATCTGGCAACAGCCCATCCTTACATGAACTGGATCAGAAAGAATATGGTCAACCTGGAACAGATAGAAACAGGGAATATCATTCCGCCTGGACTGGGTGATGCTTATGAACGCTACCTAATTTCATTTAATTACAGCCGGGAAGATATTGAAACCATCATTAAACCAATGGCCGAATCGGGGAAAGAGCCCATCGGATCGATGGGAAATGATGTACCTGTGGCTGTATTAAGCAAAAAACCGTACCGGCTGTTCAACTATTTCAGGCAACTGTTTGCCCAGGTCACCAATCCGGCAATTGATCCGATCAGGGAAGAACTGGTTATGACGTTGACAGGATATCTCGGTTCGCTTCAGACCAATGTCCTGGACGTATCTCCCCATCATGTTAAGATGGTCAAGTTTAAAAGCCCTGTAATCAATAATACCTATTTTCAGGTGGTTAAGAACCTGAGATACAAAGGATTTTCAAACCGGGTCCTTCCTATGCATTTTAATGCCGGGGAAGGAGCACAGAGTCTGGAAAAAGCTTTAGAGGAGATGTGCCGTCAAGCCGAACAGGCTGTGGA
>CAZIAU010000439.1:0-3595 GCA_964536755.1 uncultured Bacteroides sp.
CATAACAAGGGTAAGGTTAGCAGTGATCTGAAGAGAGACATTTAAAATGGTTTTTACCCGGTCAGGATCGTTCCTGATAATTTTCCAGGGTTCAGTATCGGCAAGGTATTTATTCCCCAGGCGTGCAAGGTCCATGGCATTTTTTATGGCTTCCCTGAAACGGAAACTTTCCAGGCTTGCTTCAACGCTTTTCCCTATCATTCCTATCTCCTTAAGAACTGCTCTGTCCTGATCGGTCAGGGATGTGATTTCGGGAACCACGCCATCGAAGTATTTTTGGGTAAGTACTATGGCCCGGTTTACAAAATTTCCAAGAATGGCCACCAGTTCATTGTTGTTCCGGTTCTGGAAATCTTTCCATGTGAAATCGTTGTCCTTGTTTTCCGGGGCATTTGCGCACAATACGTACCTGAGAACATCCTGTTGTCCGGGGAAGTCCTCCAGGTATTCATGCAGCCAGACAGCCCAGTTCCGGGAAGTGGAGATTTTTTCACCCTCAAGGTTCAGAAATTCGTTTGCCGGGACATTATCGGGAAGAATATAACTGCCTTCTGCTTTCAGCATGGTTGGAAACACAATGCAATGAAAAACAATGTTGTCCTTCCCGATGAAATGGATCATCCGGGTTTCTTCATCCTTCCAGTACTTTTCCCATTCGGGGGTCAGTTCTTTAGTGGCTGAAATATAACCTATGGGTGCATCGAACCAGACGTACAATACTTTCCCTCCGGCACCTTCCAGAGGAACAGGCACACCCCAGTCCAGGTCACGGCTCACAGCCCTGGGATGAAGGCCCTGGTCCAGCCAGGATTTACATTGTCCGTACACATTGGGTTTCCACTCCCTGTGGTCTTCCAGAATCCATTGTTGCAACCATTCTTCATATTTATCCAGGGGAAGGAACCAGTGCCTGGTCTCTTTTAATACGGGTTTGCTTCCGCTTATGGTCGATACGGGATTGATCAGGTCGGTCGGGCTGAGTGAGGTCCCGCACTGCTCACACTGGTCCCCATAGGCACAAGGATTACCGCAATGCGGACAGGTACCTGTTATATACCTGTCGGCCAGAAACTGGGAGGCCTCCTGGTCATAATACTGATCGGAACTCTTTTCAATGAATACACCTTTCTCATAAAGGATGCTGAATATTTCAGAGGCAGTCTCGTAATGCACCTTGTTGGAAGTACGGGAATAGATATCAAAGGAGATACCCAGATCTTCAAAGGATTTCTTATTCAGCTGGTGATACCGGTCCACCACGGCCTGAGGAGTGGTCCCTTCATTACGGGCTTTGAGGGTGATGGGGACACCGTGTTCGTCTGATCCGCAAACGGATATCACGTCCCTTCCCTGCAGGCGCAGGTATCGCACGTAAATATCTGAAGGCACGTAGACGCCGGCAAGGTGGCCCAGATGAAGAGGGCCATTGGCATAAGGCAGTGCAGAGGTGATCAGATATCGTTTGAAAGCTTTCTTTGTCATTGCGGATTATTTTATAACCGCACAAAGATAGTGATAATATCATCCGCTGATTAATGAACCCGTGGGCACATTAAGTGGTAAGGTTCACTAATTATGTATAAACATGACCGGGATAAATCAATGTGAAACCGGCAGAAAGGCAGAGCAGCTTGTGGCCCGTTACCTGACGGCCAGGGGGTATCGTATCTGGAAGACGAACTGGAGGTGGGGCCGGAAAGAGCTGGACCTGGTGGCCACACACCATGGAGAACTGGTAATCGTTGAAGTGAAATGCAGCGTGGAGAACCAGGTTAATCTACCCTCGGAGGTGGTTGATCAGCGCAAGCAAAGACATATCATCCTTGCCGCCGAGGCTTTCATATGGTTACATAACATTAAAATGCCTACCCGCTTTGATGTAATAGGAGTGATTTACAACTCGGGGCATGCAAAGATTGAACATATTGAAAATGCTTTTTTACCTGGAGTAGAGAAATGATGTTACCGGGATTTCAGGGATGATCGATTTTCATGCTATAGTTTCCATGCCGTTTATATTTTATGACATGACCTTCCTTATCGCGCTCAAATACAAGAGTTTCCCCCAGTTCACCATTATCCCTCTCTCTGCGGAATGTGTCACCCTCAATGTGCTTCAGGAACGTCATCGCTCTGGCAGGAGAATCGGCAGGAAGGTAAATTAAGACAAGTTCGCCGTACCAGGAGGAAACATATGCTTCACTGCCCCAGGGCATCTGGCTGTAGTATCCCTCATATTCATCCGTATCGACTCCGGTATTCTGTTCACAGGGAGGATTCTTCTCAGAAGACTGCCCTGCCTTTTTCAGGATCTCATGCATACCTTTTGCATATTTTCCCGGATCTGTATCATTGGCATTGATCATGACCGAATATGCTCTTTTGCTCTCCGGCAATAAACTGAGGATAGATCTGTATCCCGGACAGCTACCTCCGTGGCCAACCCATTTCTTCCCGTCTTCACCCTGATATACACTAAATCCCAGTCCCCATGTATTCTTCCAGTCAGGATCGGTCCAGTGAACATTTTGCATATATTTTAATGTGGATGGTTTAAGAACCTCTGGTACCGTCGAATCTATTAACCGGAATTGCCAGGAAGCAAATTTTGCCAGGTCGAGTACATTAGAGGCAAAACCTGCAGCCGGAGTGATTCCATTGGCCTGGAAAAAATTTACTTTCTCGCGTTTCTGATTCCGGTTAAGCGCGCTGTACCCGATCGCAAGGATTTGCCCGTATTGATCCACAGGTAATTCCGTTCGTGTATTTTCCAGGCCCAGGGGATCAAGGACATTTTGCTTAATATAATCCTTATAGGAGATTCCCGAAACTTCCTCAACGATATTTCCCAGCAGGGTTAACCCCAGGTTGCTGTACTGAAAATAGGTGGAGGAAGGATACAGAGTTTTCTGGTTCTCCAATTCGGTCCTGATCACCTCAGTGGAAGGGAAAGGGAAATCCGGGCCTGTCCAGTATGGTGCATTTGCTTCCCTGGGTAAACCTGAAGAGTGGGTAAGCAGTGTTCTTACGGTAATAGGCCAGCTGTCTGCAAACTGTTGTTCAAGGTCATACCAGGGAAGCAGGTCCTCCACCCTGTCGTCCAGCCGAAGCTTACCCTGGTCAAATAATGTCATGATGGCCACCGATGTAAACAGTTTGGATATGGAACAGATGCTGTATAGGGTGGAAGGTTTGGCTTTCACTTTATTCTCCGGATTTGCATATCCAAAAGCTCCGGACCATAATATTTCCTGATCCTCCACAACTGCAGCTGAAATACCAGGCAATTGTTCATAATCTTTCTGGGCATCCAGCCACACTTCAATTAATCTGAAAGCATCGGAGTAATCTGTAGACATTTTCTGAGCATATCCGCCAGCCAGAAAGCATAAGAGCAATATGCCGATTGAGACTTCTCTTTTCATTCTTTTTATAGTTAAGCAATAGTTAATGCCCCGTATTTTGTCCGGATAACAGCCTTCATGAACATTTTTCAGGATCTGTACGGCCTGATTGCGAAGATTAAAAACATTACTATTATTCCAGCTGATTCATCATAGTTCATTTGAACCAAATAGGTCAATATGAGAAACAT
>CAZIAU010000440.1:0-3594 GCA_964536755.1 uncultured Bacteroides sp.
GGCGTCCCGTCCTCCGCCAGGTAAAATTTTGCTTCATCTCTTTCGAAATTCACCGAACCATTCTTAAACCGTTTCTCCCTCAGTACTTTTGATATTTCGTACAGCTTCAGTATTTCTGTTTTCATATCCCCTTCACCGTTTTCAATGATCTCCTGGGCCTCCTCATAGTTGAACCTCCTGTTTGAATGAATAATGGTACGGCCAAACCATTCGTCCAGCACATCACCCTTTTCACTCATTTTAAAGACAGCCGAGAAGGTAAGCTTGTCCTCTTCGGGTTTCAGTGAACAGACACCATTGGATAATTTTTCCGGTAGCATGGGTACTACCCTGTCGACCAGGTAAACGGAAGTCCCCCTTTCATAGGCTTCGTTATCAAGTATGGTCTTTGTTTTTATATAATGAGAAACATCTGCAATATGTACCCCTACCTCCCAGAGCCCGTTATCCAGGGGACGAATTGACAACGCATCATCAAAATCCTTTGCATCGGCCGGATCTATGGTAAATGTCGGGGCATTTCGGAAATCCTTCCTGTTCTTAATCTCTTCCGAAGTAATATTGTCCGGTATCTTTTCCGCTGCAGCCTCCACTTCGGCTGAAAATTTGATAGGTAGTTCAAATTCAGCCAGGATTGAATGCATTTCAGTATCATTTTCTCCCGGGAACCCAAGAATATCGATGATCTCTCCGAATGGATTTTTTACTTTTTCCTGCCAGTCAATTATCCTCGCAATGGCTTTTTGCCCATGTTCTGCTCCTTTCAGATTCTCCAGTGGAAGAAATATATCAAATGGCATCTTCCGGTTGTCAGGAATAAGGAATGCAAAATTTCTGGATATCTCAACCGTACCTACAAAAGTATCACGTGCCCTTTCCAGTATTTCCACTACCTCACCCTCAATCCTGGTACTTTTTTTTCGCCTGGGATAAACAAAAACTTTGACCAGGTCACGATCCAGGGCCGTTTTTAAATTGTTTCGGGCAATAAACACATCATCACTTTCATCCTCCGATACAAGGAAAGCATATCCATGATGGGTCATGTCCAGAGTGCCGGTCCTGTAACCTGCCCTGCTGAGCAGACGGTAACGTCCCGGCTCCACCTGTTCAAGTTGTTTACTGGTTACCAGTTGATCCAGGGTGCGGCTGATGACAGCTTTTCGATACTTATCATTCATGAATAACTGACCGGCTACCTGTTTATAATTCAGTACTTTTTTTGGTGCCCTTCCAAATAAACCCATGATCAAAGCAGTAGCCTGATCACCGCTAAGCCTCTCTCTGTTTTTTCCTTTACTCTTTCCCATCTTTACTCAATTTACGGTAATAGTTAAAATTAACTAATTTTGTTCCACCAGCTTGTCAATACGATAATAGTTATGACCAACGATCTGTTTATTTACAATACCCTTACCAGAAAGAAAGAAAGGTTTGAGCCCCTTAATCCGCCATTTGTTGGTCTCTACGCCTGCGGACCCACTGTTTACGGCGATGCTCACCTTGGTCATGCCCGCCAGGCCATCACTTTTGATGTGCTGTACCGTTACCTTCAAAGCCTGGGATACAGGGTCCGTTATGTCAGAAATATTACCGATGTTGGCCATCTCGAAGATGATGCCGATGAAGGGGAAGACAAGATCCTGAAGAAAGCCCGGTTGGAATCCCTGGAACCCATGGAAGTGGTTCAGTATTACATGAACCGGTACCATGAGAATATGCGTGAATTGAATTTGCTCGATCCGGCTATAGAACCCCGGGCAAGCGGACATATCATTGAACAGCAGCAACTGATCCGAAAAATCCTGGATGCCGGATATGCGTATGAAGTGAATGGTTCCGTCTATTTTGACGTTGCCAGGTATAATGAATCCAACCATTATGGTATTCTTTCCGGAAGGAAAATAGAAGATCTTCTTTCCAACACCAGGGAACTGGACGGGCAATCAGAAAAAAAGAACCCCCTTGATTTTGCCCTCTGGAAAAAGGCAGATCCTGCTCATATCATGAGGTGGCCGTCAGAATGGAGTGAGGGTTACCCGGGATGGCACCTGGAGTGTTCAGCCATGAGCACAAAGTACCTGGGAATGCAATTTGATATACACGGCGGGGGAATGGATCTGCTCTTTCCGCATCACGAATGCGAAATCGCCCAGAATGTTGCCGGATTCGGACAACCTTCAGTAAGGTACTGGATGCATAACAATATGATAACCATAAACGGGCAGAAAATGGGTCGCTCCCTGGGCAATTTCATCACACTGGATCAGTTCTTTTCCGGAGATCATAATGGACTGGAAAAACCTTATTCACCGATGACAATCCGTTTTTTTATCCTGCAGGCACACTATCGCGGTACCCTGGATTTTACCAATGAAGCACTCCAGGCTTCAGAGAAGGGAATATTACGGTTACATTCCGCTGTCGGGGATATTGATTCCATCGAACCCGGTTCTTCTAGCACCCTTTCAATAGATAAACTGATTACCGATTGTAACAGTGCCATGAATGACGATATGAATACCCCTGTTCTGATTGCTCATCTTTTTAACGGGGTAAAGTGGATCAATGTACTTAAGGCGGGCAGGGAATCAATCACATCCGGGGATCTTGAAAGGTTAAAATCTCTTTACGAAAAATATGTGTATGCCATACTGGGGCTCAGGAAGCCCTCTTCCGATCAGAAGGGGCCTGAAATTTCACGTGAACTGATTGAAATGATCCTTCATTTTAGTACGGCTGACCGGATCAGAGATGGTCTTTCCGGAATGGGTATAACCATAAAGGACCAGAAAGACGGAACCGAATGGGAAATTAACTAGTATGATACCTGCATACCGGTCAGATTCCATTAGCATAGGATCTCTCAGACTGGGAGGTAATGAGCCCGTAAGGATACAATCCATGACCAATACGGATACAAATAATATAGATGCATCTGTGGATCAGTGTATCCGGATGATAAATGCCGGGGCTCATATGGTCAGACTCACCACCCAGGGATCCCGGGAGGTGAATAGCCTTGTAAAAATTAAGGAGAGTCTTCACTCCCTCGGGTATAATACTCCCGTTGTGGCCGATATACATTTTAAGCCCGGACTTGCCAGGGAAGCTGCCCGTGTTGCTGATAAGATCCGCATTAATCCCGGTAATTACCTGAAGGGGGGATCTGTGGATACGTTACTTCCTGATTTGATCCATACGTGCAAACAACACAATACCTCTGTTCGGATTGGAGTAAATCATGGATCCCTGAATGAATCCGTCCTGCATGAATTTGGGGATACGCCTGCAGGAATGGTCTGGTCTGCCATGGAATTTCTCAGGATCTGTAAAAGGGAGGGCTTCGAAAATGTAGTTGTTTCCCTTAAATCCAGCAATCCGCGTGTAATGATCCAGTCGGTCAGATTGCTTACAAGAACCATGTCTGTTGAAGGAATGTCCTATCCCCTGCACCTGGGAGTAACCGAAGCCGGTGATGGAATAGAAGGACGCATCAAATCGGTTACCGGGATGGCTCCCCTGTTGCTGGAGGGAATGGGGGACACCATTCGGGTTTCCCTTACCGAACCGCCTGAAGCAGAGATCCCGGTG
>CAZIAU010000441.1:0-3590 GCA_964536755.1 uncultured Bacteroides sp.
AAGAGGCAGGGGAGTGCAGACGCACTTTATCATTGATGCTGATTATGGTGAACTGAAAATAAACGTGGAAGATCCGGACGGTTTTGAGATCGGTATGAAAGTGCAGGTAACAGACGAGGAAAACAATAGTTGCTGGGATGTTTCCACAGCCTATGTTACTGATATCGAAGACGACGTTATCTATCTCGACAGGGGATTGATCCGGGATTACAGGGCAGATCTTAACGGGTCGATATCCAGCAGCACTGCCGTTGTGGAATTCATCGAAACAGAAAACTCTTCCGTTTCGGACCTGGTGATCGATGGCAACAGGGAGGAAAACTTTTTTGCAGATGGATGTAACAGTGCAGGGGTGATGGTCCTGCGGTCCAGGAATATTGTCATCGATAACGTGCATGTGAAAGATTTTAACGGGGAAGGGATAAGCTGGCAGATTACGGAGAACGTAACAGTGAAGAATTCTGAAATTTCCGGCAGCGGAAACTACGGACTCCACCCCGGTACCGGCTCCCCTTTTACGGTCATTGAGAACAACGAAGTTCATCATAACGATAGTGACGGATTATTTATCTGCTGGCGTGTATATCAGAGCAGGGTGACAGGGAACAAATTCCACCATAACGGAAGGTATGGTATATGTACCGGCCATAAAGACACGGAGGTGCTTTTTGAGAATAACCACATCTACCTAAATGAAAGTGATGGGGTTAATCTTCGCACGGAAAGAGAGGCCAATGCTCCCCACAGGAACAGATTTATCAGGAACGTTATTGAGAATAACGGGACCGGTGGAGATGGTTACGGTTTCTCGGTCCATTCGCCCGTATCCGACCTGGTTTTAACTGAGAACCAGTTCAGGAACTCTCTAAAATCGCAGAAGGCTGCCATATACATTTATGATCGAAATGTGAAACCCCTTATGGAAAATAACCAGTTTGATAAGCATTATCTGGGTGATGTGGTTTACGGTAAGAAGTAATAATTCATTATCTGTATAATAATTGTAAAACCTAAAAGATATGGAAACAGTAAGAATTAAGCCGGCGCTGAATCTGGCCCTGACTCTCATTTTATCCCTTTTAACCTCGTTTTACTCGTATTCTCAATCGTGCGATACCTGGGTTGCTGTGGGAAACTCCACCAGGGACCACTCGGTCATTATGGGCAAGAACAGTGACAGACCGTCGGTTGAGGCCCAGCCTCTGGTGTATCATCCCCGTCAGACCCACGCACCGGGTGAAATGGTAGTGTGTACGCATATTGAGATTCCACAGGTTGAAGAAACCTATGCACATATCGGATCCAAGATCTGGTGGACCTTTGGATACGAACACGGAATGAATGAATGGGGGGTTGCTATCGGTAATGAGGCGGAAGGTTCAAAGGAGCCTTCACAGGAGATCGGACTCCTGGGGATGGATATGATCCGGCTGGCCCTGGAAAGGGCAAAAACAGCTTATGAAGCTATGCATGTTATCATCGGACTAATCGAAGAATACGGCCAGGGCGGAAGTTGTGAATTACCGAACCAGTGGGATGGGAATACCACCTATCACAATTCGTTTATTATAGCTGATCCCACGGAAGCGTGGGTGCTTGAGACGGCTGGAGAATACTGGGTGGCCAAGAAAGTAGAAGACGTCTGGGCCATATCAAATGTCTATACCATCGAATCTGAATTTGATGAGGCACATCCACGGCTCGTGGAACATGCCATCGAACAGGGATGGTGCAAGTCACGGGAGGATTTCAGTTTTGCCTATTGTTACATGGATCCTTTAAGGAATTATTCCCTTTCCCAGAACCGGTCAAATTCAGCATTAAAGCAACTGAATGAGAAGAAGGGGGATATTACAGTGGAATATATGATGAATAAAGTCAACAGGTACCATAGTCAGGGTACCATCGAAGAAGCCAAATGGTCCTATAACGATGGCTGGTTCAGGACCGTCTGTGCACACGATAATCCTGTAAATCACTATCGTACCGCAGCCAGCATGGTGGTGCACCTGAGAAAGGATATGACCCCGATGCTGGATAAAGTTTACTGGGGCAGTTTCAGTTCGCCGTGCGTGAATGTCTTCAAACCTTTCTTCTTCACCGAACAGGCGGTCCCGGAACAATACGGAATCGGGACCAACAAGTATTCTGAGGATTCGCCATGGTGGATGGCAGAAAAAATGAAGCGATTGTGCGACCTGAATTATAATAAACTGGCGCCGGTTGTATCGGATGTATTCAGCAAAACCGAAGATTGGGAACTGGAAGAATTAGATAAAATTGAAACGGAGGTAACCCGACTTATTAAGGCCGGAAAAAGAGAACAGGCCGAACAGCTTTTGAAGGATTTCAGCAACCAGTGTTGTCTGAGGACCGAAAAAGAGTACAAAATGCTTCATCAGAAATTGCAGGAGATGATACCGGAAGTCGGAGTTGACTACTTATGGACCGATTATCTGCGCGACAACTGTAAAATAAATGCTCTTACCCTTCCGGGATTATGACCGGTCATTTCGGATAAGTCCGTTGTAGTCTGTAACCAGCATATATTGAAGACCGGAAATGTATAAATCATTTGAAATACAACCATTATGAGACTTACAAAAACAATTACCTTTTCAATGATTTTTGTTCTCTTCCTCTGCCTGTTTTCAGCCTGCAATATAAACAGCCAGAAGAAAGGGGGAAAGGCAAATCCCGCGGTGATAAAGGTACAGGACTTCCCGGGGGAGCACAGGGTTGATGTTACTGTCAGGGGTGAACGTCTTACCTCCTATCTGTACGCTGACTCTTTTGAGAAACCATTCCTCTTCCCGATAATAGCGGCCAATGGTACAACCGTTACCCGGGGATATCCCATCGATCCGAGGGAGGGAGAAAGCCCTGATCATCCGCACCATACAGGATACTGGTTTAATTATGGCGATGTAAGTGGTATAAATTTCTGGGGGAACAGTAAGAATGTGCCTGATTCGGCCAGGTACCGGTACGGTGTCATACGGATGAAAAGCATCGACAAGATGGAAAGTCTGCCGGGCAAAGGAGTCCTTAAGGTCAGCCAGGTATGGGTGGATAATGAAGGAACCGTCATGATCGATGAAAAGGTGACCTGGCTGTTCACAGTGGGTGAAGATTACCGTTGTATTGACAGGATCACAACACTGACCACTCCACTGCCCGAGGTAAGATTCAATGATACCAAAGAAGGGGCATTTGCCATAAGGGTGGCAAGATTCCTCAAATTCCCATCGGATAAACCGGGGAAATATATAGATGCTTCAGGGAATGTGGCAGAAGTCCCGGTTCTCAATAATGAAGGAGTAAACGGGAATTATCTCAGCAGCGAGGGTATAGAAGGCGCCGGTGTTTGGGGAACCAGGGCCAGGTGGATGAAGCTTTATGGAGTATCCGGCAATGATACTGTCTCACTGGTCATGATGGACCATCCATCAAACCTTAATTATCCCACCTACTGGCATGCACGTACATACGGACTATTCTCTGCCAACCCGTTTGGGGTCAAGGATTTTACCGGGGGAGAAGATGAACTGGATTATGTGTTGAAAAAGGGAGAGAGCCAGACCTTCAGG
>CAZIAU010000442.1:0-3590 GCA_964536755.1 uncultured Bacteroides sp.
GAATAGGGCTCGCTCAGTTTCATTGTTCTGAGGAAGCAATGTGCCCGGGCAATTTTCATTTTACTTTAATATTTTCGCTGATACAGATCTTCAACGTTACTTTTCTTGACCTCCTCCACGAACCTCACAAGTTGAGCTATCATTATTTCCCACATTTTATTTCCTTTTTCAACGTTTGCCTTGGTTGGGTCACCCATAACTCCCGAGTCTGAGATTATCTTGGTTTTTACATACCAGGCCACACCTCTTTCCGAGGTAAAATCGAGGTATGAACTGCCAAAGTTCATCGTTTCATT
The DNA here is from genome assembly GCA_964536755.1 of uncultured Bacteroides sp. Lineage (GTDB taxonomy): Bacteria > Bacteroidota > Bacteroidia > Bacteroidales. The sequence continues at coordinate 297 of CAZIAU010000442.1, forward strand.
TACTGCTTTTTCCATATCTACCATCTGTGGCCTTATGGCAAGGGTGGTACTTGTTTCAATCTCTCCGGCATGAATATCATTTGGTGTTTCAATAAGGTTATATAAATCTGTGTCACTGGTCTCGCCGGATTCCACACAGACAAAAATCCCTGAATCCCGGTTTATCATCTGTGCTGCATATAGCAGCGTTGGAGCATTATCCCCATGGCCGTTCAGAATGATCATTTTCTTAATGCCATTTTTGGCTAAACTCATCCCGATATCATGGATCAGAGCCGAAAGCGTATGATTGGAGATGCTGATAGTACCTTTGAAATCCTGATGGTGATAGGCAACTCCGTAGGGAATTGGCGGAAGGACCATTGGTTTGGGAGAGCTGCATGCTTCAGCTACTTTATCCGCAAGGTAGACACTGTCAAAATAGTCCACATCAAGCGGCAGGTGAGGGCCATGCTGTTCGATTGATCCACAGGGTAAAATGACGGTATCTGTATGTTTCAGCCTTTCCTCCATCTCCATCCAGGTGTTTGAAGCCCAGTGATACTCTGACTTTGAATAATACCCCGTACAATCTCCGGTATCTAGTTCAAACGGGTAGGCCGAAGATCGCACGAGATTCGCCACAGCATCAAATTCCGTCCAATGCTTGTTTTGCTTCTGGACGGCACCGTCTGCATACTGAAGATAGATCTGAAGAAGTTTTTTATGCAGTTGCAGGGGTATATCCTTTAAGGAACTTCTTTCATTGTCATAGCGAAGTTTCATTATGGTCGGATGATTCTTCGCTAGTCCGGCATTGACCGAGTTCTTATCTATTAAGTTTTTCTCCACAAGAAGATGAAATAAATGAGCTGAATCGGTTTCCAGTTGTTTGACTCCGGTATTGCCCAGCATTCTGAGGGCACTTTCCACCTGTTCCCTGCTGTAACCGCACCGTTCAGGCATTTCATCCAGTGCTGAAAGCATAGCCACAATTCGTCTGCATTTTTCGCATTTCCCGCAGGGATAAGCGCGATTATCCTTTATATGGGCGGCATGACATGAAACCTGCTGAGCCTGCAGATGAGGATACCTTTTTACAAGGATCTTCAATATTAAAAGTTCTGACAGACTACGCAGAAGAGAATACTGGAACAGGCTCCATCCTTTCTTTGTGTAATATCTTGTGAGTGCATTATCGAAATATTTACTCTGATCATACAACCCGTGATAGTGTATAATTCCGTTTAGTGTAGATCTTAGTGTGGTATCATATTCATTACCAATTATTATATTCCTGATATTGGCTTTTCGTGCTATGGGCAGTGCTCCGAATAAAAAGACCGGGACGGTCCATAACCTTACAGGGTAATTATCTGCCCGAACGGAGTTGAAATCCTTTCTGATGCATGGCATTTGCCTTAACATCCAGTTATATATTCTATCACTGTTACACCATACTCTTGAAGTATTAGGCTCATTATCAACAAGATATTTGTATCCGTTCAAAGCGGTGTACCAGTGCCGGCCCGACTCATTAATAAATACAGTGTAGACCTCCTTTTTAAGTTCCTTTAATAATCCATAGCTCAGTAAACTGTCCTTACCTCCGCTGCTCATGACAAGGTACCTGTCGGTTTTGGTGTCGCTGTGTTCCCATTCCAGGTCCCTTATTTTTGACCGGGTCTTTTGAAATGAAACAGTGGCCGCGGTGTATCTTTTTTGCTTCTCTGCCACCATAGTGTTGTAAGGAGCAACCAGGAAGTCATTTCTGGTAATGAACTTATGGACATAGATCTCCCTTGATGTATTCTCAAGCATATCCAGGATAAATCTTTTATCAATATCATCATATAATCCGTCAAAGATCATTTCTTCACAAAAGAGGCCATAATTCAGGGCAACCTGACTGACCATCATTGATGCAAGGTTCAGGGAGGAGGCGGAATTGTCAAAAACATCCTGCGTATATGTATAAATCAGTTCATTTTGAAAAACTTCCCCGTTTTTATAAGTGAGTTCATAGGTGGATCTGACTCTTTTCGGTTCTACGGAAATATTGCAGATTCTCAATCTGTCAAAGAAAATCAGCGAGCGTATGCCTGTTGATGTCATGCTAAATATTTTGATTTTAACAATTCCACTGGCCCGTCAGCTCCAAATTCAAGAGCATCAAACGTGGGTAAGCCTGTTTCATCATAAATAATATTACATTCATTCTGGATCTCATCCCTTCGTATGCCCTCATGATTCAGGGTTATTGCGACCACTTTTTTCCCGGAAATGATCTCGAGAGCATCAATCTGGCGTGATATGGGGTGAATAGGGTAGCCGGGAAACCCATCATACTCCTTTCTTCGTGGTGCATGCTGGAGTACAATATAATCCGGTCTGCCGGCCGCGATCAGCTCAAATCCGCCGGGATAGGCAGGATTAAGCAAACCTCCCTGGCCTTCCATAATGATCACATCCGGGTGTTCGTTCCGCCAGGCTTCATAGACAGCATGTTCAATTTCTCCGGAAACAAAATCATTGACCAATGAATCAAGTATAATGGAATACCTGGCTCCCTGCATCCATGCTGTCTGGCCGGTCCCGATCAGTTCTGCTCTGAGTCCGGTTTTCCTGAAAGCATGCACGAGGAGCCATGCAGTGGTCCGTTTTCCTATGGCGGAATCGGTACCCAGGATTGCAATTTTGGGACAATCGACCTTCTCAATTTTCCCGCTGAAGAAATGCAGAATATCACGGTCGGGTGGTTTTCTGATATCAGTAATGATGCAATTGTGTTTTACAGCCAGATCTGCCAGGTACTCATTCTCGGATATGAAGTCATGTAATCCGCTGAAGACATTGAGCCCCGACTTCAGAGCATCAGCCACCGCCTTAAATGCATGCTCCGGCAATTTACCACCATCCGGAGCAAGTCCCATTATAAAACAGGAAACTATACTTCCCTGACTGGTGGCCATTATCAATGCTTCATCGAGGGAACTAACCACAGGTATCTTATTGGCTTTCCCATCCAGGACCAAACCGGAATCGTATCCTTTATATATCGAATCAATTACTGCAATAACATTAAAACGTTCGGTGAACCGGACGAGTCCATGCGCGGTTTTCCCGTTGGATGTATTAAAAGCATCCTGACAGTAGACCACGGCATTTTCTTTTTTGTAATTCATCTTTTCTACTTCTTTCCTGTCAGGATCACCACATATCTTTCAGATTCAAGTTCCTTTTCAGCATGCAATCCAAACAGTGCTGCAAGTCCGGATGTTGAAGCCGGAAGAACATGCAGGCCTTCCTTATCTT
>CAZIAU010000443.1:0-3589 GCA_964536755.1 uncultured Bacteroides sp.
CTAAAAATACCCTTCCTTTTTACGATCCTCCATAGCAGCTTCGGAACGCTTATCATCATATCTTCCTCCCCTTTCAGTGGACCGGGCAGCCGCCACCTCCTGGATAATATCCTCGAGGGTGTCGGCAGTGGAAAGGGTCAGCCCTGTACAACTGATATCGCCGATGGTCCTGCACCGGACATCCTTCAGCTCGTATGATTCATTATCCTTCAACTGCATGAAAGGCGCTTTGGCCAACCATACACCATCACGATTGAAAACTTCACGCTTATGGGTGAAATAGAGATTGGGGATCTCTATATTTTCAAGATATATATATTGCCATACATCCATCTCTGTCCAGTTGCTCAGCGGGAATACCCTGAAGTGTTCACCCATATGTTTCTTTCCGTTGAAGATATTCCACAATTCAGGCCTCTGGTTTTTGGGGTCCCATTGCCCGAAATCGTCCCGGTGTGAAAAGAACCGTTCCTTGGCCCTGGCTTTTTCCTCATCCCTTCTGCCTCCACCCAGCGCCGCATCAAATTTATACTTTTCAATGGCGTCCAGCAGAGTCACAGTTTGCAGTACATTCCGGCTTGCGTTCACACCGGTTTCCTCAACGACCTTTCCTGCATCTATGGTATCCTGAACCAGCGCAACAATTACTCTTCCACCTGTCTGCTTCATCAGCCTGTCACGGAATTCCAGTGTTTCCTTGAAATTATGCCCCGTATCGATGTGCAGGCAGGGGAAAGGAACGATCTGGGGCCAGAATGCTTTCCTGGCCAGGTGGTACATCACTATAGAATCTTTCCCTCCTGAAAAAAGCAGGGTCGGCTTTTCAAATTGTGCGCCCACCTCACGAATTACGTAGATCGCCTCGGCCTCTAACTCCCTCAGGTGTGTTATGGAATAGTCGCTCATATTTCGTGTATTTCCCTGAAAATTCCCAGAGGCAAAGATAATAAAAAAGAAACCGCCTCACAGGACTTATGAGACGGCTCCTTTTCAGATATCTTTCTGAGATGTTTTAGTTTGAACTCGCGTCATACAAATACCAGAAGATCTTTGTACTCATATCATCACTTCCGATAGCTGAGGCTGCAGCTGCATAATTTACATCATTAAGCGTCTGCTCCTGAACCGGGAAAGTATATCTGACAGGGATATCAGTTACATCTACTATATCCTTATTTTCCGGAGTGATATTAAGTACCGGATAGTCCAGCCTCCTCCAGGTAGTGTAACCAAGGAATCCGTTGATATAAGAAGCCAGCCATGACTGAGTGGCTATTTTCTTCTGCCAGGTACCGTCAGCTGTTGCATAGGCCACAGCCGGGTAGGCCAGATAGGCATCTGCTTCAGCCTGTGTTCCGCCCCACCAGAGAATGGATTCGGTGATTCCTGCATTATACCATTCTTCAGCGGTCCCGCCCACATTATATCCTCTCTCGGCTGCTTCAGCCAGATAGAAACAGAGCTGTGAATAGGTCATGATAAGACCGGTAAAACTAGGATCACGTATCGTCTCAGCCACCTGTGTGAATGAATTAAACGGAGAGGCGCCTCCATATGTACCACCTAACCAGGTTTTTACACCTTCCAGGGAATCAGCTGCAAGTACGGTAAACGGACCCTCCATAAATGTGGGTTCATAACTTCCATCAGCCTGCTTATAGAAGAGTATGGTATTCTCGCCTGCAGCATATTCCACATCCACCTTGGCTCCTGTTGCCGGGTCACGCGGATACGGGAACGCCCTGATTGTATTCTCATTAAAGTATTTATTCAGCCGCGGGTCATTTACACTGGTCATTATGTCGATAAGGGTATTTGCGCCCACGAAATCGTTCCTTCCTGTTGCCACCAGCTCAGCATAGATCTGGTTGAAATTCGGTGACGAGGAGAGGTACGGAAACAACGCTTCATCATCGCTGGAAGCAAAAACACCGCTGTTAACGGCAGCTTCAATGGTTGACTGCGCCTTTGCTGAGTTCACATCGGAAAGGTTGATACCGATTTTCACTTTAAGCGTATTACCAAACATTTTCCAGGCAGCCACATCACCGCCATATATAAGATCGGCCGAACCAAAACTCCCAGCTGATTCATCGAGTCCGCTTATGGCTGCATCGAGCCGTGCCATGATCTTATCATATATGTACGCGCCATCATCGTATTTAGGATATACATTATTGATATCGAGGGCTTCGTCGTATGGTACCATACCGAAGATATCCACCAGTCTCTGCCAGACAAACACGTTTATAATCTCAATAATCTGAAGTTTATTGTTCTTAACGGTCTCTTCTTCAGCTGTTACTGTCTCAACTTCAGAAATATTCTTTGCTGCTTCATCCATGTCCTTCAGGACTCGCCTGTAGGCCCATCTGAATGCCTGGTCAGGCTGACCGCGGTTCACGATATCATAATTAGCTTCATCGGTATAAGTACACTCTGTCCAGTACTGTGCCCAGAGTTCCCATATGTTCCAGTTCACATTGGGGGTTGACATCTGATCGGCCAGGTCCTTGATCGCATTGGTAAACAATGCCTCACCCGGTACCGATGCAGGATTTTTCTGATCTGTATTGAAATCCTCAAAGTCTGCACAGGAGGAGATAAGAACAATCAATAACAGATATAGTGCAACTTTTATTTTCATAGTTTCCATTATTAAAATTGAAGATTAATACTAAATCCGAAATTACGTGTTGAAGGCATCACACCACTTTGCCAACCCTGGATGTTTCCTGCCCCCTGGCTGGCTTCCGGGTCAGCATGGGGAAGGCTTTTTTTGATGATCCAGAGGTTGGAACCTACAAAGCTGATGGATGCACCAGCGAGAGGTGACTTGTTCATCAAACTTTTAGGCAGGCTGTATGTGAATACCAACTCCCTTAACTTGATATAGTTGGCATCGTATACGAACCTGGCATTCGGACTTGTTACCCACCCTTCAGCAAATATATCTGATTCGATCCTGATATCATTGGGAGTACCATCTTCTTTCACACCATCCAGGATAATACCGCCACCTTCAGAAACCGGGTCACGCTGTGGATTGCCCAGGTCATTGTTATCAGCAGTCTCCCAATACATACCTGTACCAACACCATACCACTGGTCAAGAGAGAAAACACTACCACCCTGTTGCATATCGATCAGGAAGCTGAGAGAGAAATCTTTATAACTCAGCTCATTATTCAGTCCGCCTATCCAGTTTGGATTCACATTACCAATAACCTGGTCAGATGTAGCGGTCAGCTGATAATAACCATCGGCATCCACAAGAGGTTCTCCGTTCTCGTGATATACATAATCTATGCCTGTGATGGCTCCGTAGGGTTCACCCACTCTTGCATTGATGGATACTCCACCCTGCAGGGCGGCAAGTTGCAGGTTCCTGACCTGGTTACCTGCTTCATCGGTAAACAGCGAAACCACCTGGTTCACGTTCTTGGCCCAGTTGATTCCAATATTCCAGCTGAAATCATTGGTCCTGACAGGAGTTAAGTACAATGCCAGTTCAATACCTTTGTTCTCGATCTCACCGGCATTCACCCATGTAGACACATACCCGGTTGCAAATGACACATCAACCGGC
>CAZIAU010000444.1:0-3582 GCA_964536755.1 uncultured Bacteroides sp.
TCCTCATCTTTAAGAAGCATTCCCTCATAATTCCCCCTTACCGAAACATGTCCCGGGTGACGTCCGGACAATAATGAAGCCCGGGAAGGTGCACATACTGTACTTCCCGTATAGTGGTTTGAGAACATGATCCCTTCAGCAGCCATACGATCTATGTTTGGTGTCTTCAGGAGCTTCTGACCGTAACAGCCCAGATCACCATACCCCAGATCATCGGCAAGGATCAGGATAACATTTGGTTTTCGTAAACTCTCATTTGACCTGTCATTCATGCAACCGGGCAACATAACAGCCCAGATAGTAACCATGGATATAATTTTACTTTTAGTCATCGGTTCCACATGTGGTTGTTGTAAGCTATTGCTTTGATAACCTGTACAGAGCAGCACCATGTGGCCCGATAGTGGCACAAAGTGTTCCTTCGGCCTTCCCGATCTCTTTCTTCTGCCACAGGTCCCGAATGCTGTACACTCCCCGAAGCATTTCCCATTCCATCTCAAAGCACACCTCGGACTCCTCATTCAGAAGGTTGAAGAGCCCGATAAATTTATCGTTATTCTCCGGATCCGTGGCAGACCAGACCACGAAGTGCTTATTCTGTCCGCCGTCTCCTCCACTTTTAACGGCCCGCCTGATCACCTGCCGGTTATCACTACTGTGCTGGTCCACATAGAGAACTTCCTCGTTGGTGAGCAACATTTCTGTGGAATCATCCATTGAAAGCAGGTCTGCCCCGACCATAAGGGGTGACCTTGCCATGCACCACAGTGTCATCAGCGTGATCTGTTCATTCCAGGTAAGCATGGTTTGCCTCTCAGGCCCATGGGGCCTGTCGTTCAGTGATATTTTACCAACGGGTATCATATCGGCATCGGGCCAGCTGCCGGGACCTGTATATGAGACCCACCCCTGGAGCAGGTTAAAATTGCGTTCTATATCCTCCCATTCATCCCAGAGGTCCGCAGAAATCCTCCAGAGGTTGGCATTCTTCCTGATGTGTTTAGCATCTGAGAGAGGAGCCTCGCCGGGTGACAGACTGAGTACCATAGGCCGGCCACAGTTTTCAATGGCATTCCGTATTAATTCAACTTCTCCCCTGTGATAAACCGGGGCCAGTACATCATCCGCCTTTATATAATCAACGCCCCACCGGGCATAAAGCTCAAATATAGAGTTATAATATTCCTGGGCTCCAGGTTTTGTGGCATCAACTCCGTACATCTGGTTACACCAGCTGCATGTATCCCATGTTTCCCCTATCTGACTGGCAGTATAGTTGCTGTTCCATATGGGCAGGTCATCATGGACAGCCCCCCTGTGGATGCCTCTCATGATATGGATCCCGAATTTTAGTCCCTTGCTGTGCACGTAATCGGCAATTGGTTTGAATCCTGCCCCGTCGGCAGAGGAGGGAAATCTCTCCACGGCGGGAAGCAGCCTGCCAAAATTATCCATGGTTGTATATTGCGGGTAGATAAGAGCACCGTCAGCTTTATACCGGATATTGGGATGACCCTTACGCCGGGGAGTATCCCAATTTCCCGGATCCGGATGCCACCAGATGTAATCGATTACTGCATATTGGTATCCATATGGCTTCAGGTGCTCAGCCATATAATCCACGATCGCGATAAAATCTGATTCATTAATCCTGCAGTCATAGGCATCGAAACTATTCCATCCCATGGGAGGAGTCGGAGCTATTTCAGTTAGGTCTGCATTAGCTGTTTTTGAAGAATGAACTGATTCACAACCAAATCCGGTGCAGATCAGTATAACTAAAAATGGTGAAAGAAGATATTTCATGGGTATCTGTTTATATTTTTATCAAATTTACTAAATAAAAAACCTGGTACTGACTTCCCATATTAAGATTAAATCTCATATTTACATCATTTTGGAAATGAATCCATTTACAGAATCTTTTTTATATGAAGAAAATAGCAGTTGTTTTGATTTTTTCTGGTCTGGCAGCCGGGCTTTCTGTCATTGGTTCCACGGGACTGCCGGTAATAAAGTCGCAGGATGCCGGGAGATTTGCTGGTGGCGAAACCATTCATCTTTTTAACGGTAAGGATCTTACCGGATGGTATACTTTCCTGCAGCAAAGCGGTCGTAATAATGATCCGAAAGATGTATTTAAAGTGCAGGATGGAATCATAAGGATCTCCGGGGAAGAATGGGGCTGTATAACCACAAATGAGGAATTTGAGAACTACCGGCTGATAGTTGAATTTAAATGGGGGGACTTAAGTTTTGAACCCAGACTGGATAAGGCCAGGGATAGTGGAGTGTTGCTGCATTCTGTCGGGAAGGATGGGGGTAAAAGCGGGGCCTGGATATATTCTGTCGAGTGCCAGATCATTGAGGGCGGTACAGGCGATTTCATTGTAGTCGGAGACGGGACCGATCAGTATCAGATTACAGGTCCGGTCGCACCGGAAAAACAGGATTATGCCTATGTGTTTGATCCCGAAGGGCAAACGGTAACGATCCAGGAAGGCCGTATCAACTGGTTCGGGAGGGATCCTGGTTGGAAGGACATTCATGGTTTCAGGGGTAAAAATGACATTGAAAAGCCTGCCGGAGAATGGAACAGGATGGAGTGCATCACAGACCACGATCAACTTACAATTTTCCTAAATGGTAAACTGGTCAACCATGCAACCAGGGTAAAACCGAACAAGGGAAAGATCCAGATCCAGTCAGAAGGTGCTGAAATCTTTTTCAGGCGTGTAGATTTAACTGTGGGGGAATTATAAAAAACAATTTAGCCTTGCGGGTGTTATCTCTTTGTATAAGAAGTAGCAATAATCCATTTTTTAATATTAAACAAAAAATCATGAGTAGCGGAACTGTAAAATTTTTCAATGTCGTAAAAGGTTTTGGATTCATTACCCCCGATGACGGTGGAAAAGATGTTTTTGTCCATAAAAGCGGATTAACCGACAAAATAACTGAAGGCGATAAAGTAAGCTTTGACGTGGAGGAAGGACCCAGGGGTCTGAATGCAGCAAATGTCAAATTGGTATAATACCACAGATCTACAATCCAACAGCTTGGGGGCCGTCTCAATATGGGCGGTCCTTTTTACTCTCTATTTTTATTGAAAAATTTAACCTTTCTGATATTATGCCGTTTAGTGAAAGTGCCGCAAGGCTCAAAGAAAAGATTGAAAAGGCTATTGATGATCATAAAATAACACGTGCCGAAATGGATCTGATTCTGGCTATTGCATCAGAAGACAGCCATATTGATCTGCAGGAACAGGCCTTACTTGATCAGCTTTATGAAATGATCGAAAATAAGACTGTTAAGGTTATACCCTGAGCAATGAGGAAAACGGGACCATATTTACTGAGGTTCAGTTTATTTTTTTTAATTAATGCCATGCTTATATTTCTATCCTGTGAACAGACGGAGGATAACAGAGATTATAAGCAGGAGATGCGTGATTTTGTAATTGGCATAAGTGAATATTCAAAATCCGTATACCCGGATTTTGCTGTCATTCCGCAGAATGGGGCAGAACTGGTTTCCAGCACCGGCGAAGAAGACGGACAACCTCATTCAGCCTACCTG
>CAZIAU010000445.1:0-1244 GCA_964536755.1 uncultured Bacteroides sp.
AGCCCTGATCATTGATTACGGTATTCACGTCCCAGATCTCATTCCAATCCTGGTTTACAGGGAAATCGCCTTCGCCGTCATTCAGGATCTGCATGTCAAGCCTTAAGGCAACAGGAGTAGTACAGAAACAGAGTGCATTTTCATTATCATTATATGTATCAAGGCTCAATCCGCACCATTCGTTGTTCAATTCCATTTCATCCCTTTTCTTGCTTGAGGAGGAGATCTGTTGAGAAAGGGTATCAAAATTATATGCAGCATAATATAAATACTTATCTGTATACCCGATCTTGAATTCGCTTCTCTGTGTGGCTGGCCCCCCCGAAGTCGGGTTACACATGATCAGTCTCCGGGCTTCTATTTCATCCCAGGCGGGTTCGAACAGGTTTCCATCAATTACAGGGTCTGAAGATAGTCTTGGGATATGAAGAACATCCTGGGAAAATCCACCGAAACATACCAAGGCCAGCAGCGAGATGGTAAGGAAAAATCTGATTGGCTTTTCAGTGTTATTCATGGTATCATACGCTGCAAAAGACAATGGATAAACAGATATTTTCCAATAATTAATTGAAACCGAGAATATAAATCAAATACCTGGAAAAACCAAAGAATGGTTGATTCCTGCCTGTGAAAGTGATCCGGTTATCAACGGCTGTACACTGCATAATAATCGTAAATGTTCAGGGCATCATCGGTTTCGTAGTAAAACCTGATGGTCCTGAAGTCGGGGCTGATCCAACCCTTACCATTAATCCTCAGGTCCTCCAGTACCTGGTTGATGATCCTCAGGGTGTCTCCCTGCAGTTCTGAGTACAGGAATTCGTTGGTGCCCAGATTATGAAAATTACTGATGATGTATTGTGCTTCCTGGTTCTTTACGCTGTCTATCTCCACTAGATATTTCCGGATTCCACTGTACGTTGAGGATTCCTGGCAGGAATAGACCCCGGTCAACGAGGTGGCAATGCCTTCGTGGGACGAATCGCATGAGGTGCCACTGCATATCCACCAGAAGGCGATGGCGAAAAAGATGCTAGTGAATTTCTTTACCATGGTCATATTGTTTCGTTTCCATCAGCTCACCGTTTTCGGCGTATGCTTTTGCAACGCCATGCCGCTGACCTGCGTAAAACGGTATTTCTGTCATTACAACACCCGATTCATAGTGGGTGATCCAGACACCCGTTTTGAGATCATTCTCGTAACATCCCCTGTTTTTCAGGTTTCCGTCCGGGTAATAA
>CAZIAU010000445.1:1254-1768 GCA_964536755.1 uncultured Bacteroides sp.
CCATTCCTGTACGTCCCGTGTTGCTTGATCTTGCCATTATTATGGTAAATGGTCCATTCTCCTTCGAATTTCCTTCCGTTGAAATGCCCCTGGGTGTACAACTGACCGTCCCGGTACCAGGTCCGCCATCTTCCCACACGGTCCCCCCGGGCATATTCCCCCTGTTCGTAGAGGACAGGCAGGGAATCCTGGTCCAGTTCATCATAGTACTTTTCCCAGATTCCCTCTAGCCGGTCGGCCTGGTAAGTACAATCGATCCGGGGATGGCCCGAGGGGTAAAAGCCCTCGAATCTTCCCTGCAGTTTTCCCCTTTCGTAGTTGCAACGGTTCCGGATGGTTCCTTCAGGTGCTTCCTTGTAAAAACTCAGGTAGAGTCCCTGGTATTCCCCCTGCTGCTTGACCGATTGTTCCTGAATTTTCCCATTGTCAAAATAACAGGTCTGTTCTCCATTTTCTATGCCCATCACCATGGTTTTAATGAACCTTGGACTTACGTTCTCATACCAGCTTTCCA
>CAZIAU010000445.1:1778-3582 GCA_964536755.1 uncultured Bacteroides sp.
CCATGTGTGATGCCATTCTTATAGGAGGCTCTTTCGGCCAGCTGACCGTTTTCGAAATAGGTTTCCACCAAACCGTTGACCATATCATTCAAAAAGGCCGCTTTCTGGTAGAGTTGGCCATCGGGAAAGTATACGAGAAGCGTTCCATGGAGCATACCCTCCCGGAAAGGCAGGACCTGTTTCAGGGAGCCATTATTAAAGTATTCCTTCCATGTGCCGACCATTTTACCATGCTCATACTGCCCCTCCTGCCAAAGTTGTCCATCCTTGTAGAAAATCTGGTAGGTGCCATGTCTCAGGGTATCAGTTCCCTCCATTAAGTATGTGTATTGTTCCCTGGGATGATGCCGGGCCTCATCCCAGTAACTGGTAAAAAGCTCCTGGGCAATCAGGCTCCTGGTGGCTGGAAGGAGGATCAACAGGAATATGACACGATAGATCATTGGATATCCAGCAGGATTTGATCGCCTTCTATGGCTGAATTTTCACCATAGTCCATTAGGAAAGCCAGAGCGTAGTTCCCGGGAGGGGGGGTTACTGGAAGAACCAGGACAACTCTGCGTTTCTGACCGGGATATACGGTAACCCGAATGGGTTTGTAAGCTTTTTCCTCTGCTGTATTTATGTCGGCCAATGCAAGATATACTTTGGCATCCAGGATGTTGTCCCCCGTGTTCTCCAGGATGGCTTCAAAGCTCCTGAATACCGGATCTTTGCTTTCCACCTCTCTGAGTCCGGTTACCTTCCCCAGGAAATTCTTATTCGAAGGGGGACTTTGTTTAACCAGCACAACGATCCGGGGTACAATGATCACCCCGGTGGCCAGGTCCTTATCTGCATCAACAGCTTCCTGTTCTTTGGCCACTTCCACTCTTACCATTCCCCACCTGGGCTTAAAGCCTGTCCTTGGGACCGTCAGGATGAGATCGGCTGTAGCCGATTCGTTGGGATTCAATTCCACGAATGCCGGATTCACCGTCAACCAGTCAGCAAGGCTCCGCTCTGTGGAACCGGCAGCAGCCGACTGTTTGGTCCCTTCTTCATCCACGATATAATCGCTGAGATTCAGGGTGAAAACCTGCTTTTCGCTTCCATGATTACGGATAGTAATCTCTCTGCTCTGGGTTTCTCCCGGATCAGCATCGAAAGAGACCATCACCGGGGCCACTTCAAAATCCTGACCGATAAGTAAACTGATACATGTAAAGTATCCACTTATCAGGCATAATCCTCTGTTTGTTGAAAACATTTAATTTCTTATTAAAAAGACTGTCAGCTCAAATCCGTACTTTTAAAGTGTATAAAATTAGTGATTTTTCACTCTTTATGTTAATTCAAAACCAAATCTTATGAAGAAAAATGCCATTGTAGTATTGGGACTGCTGGCCATTTCTATGGTCAGCTTTTCGCAGGCCATCAAAGACAGACAGGTAATCCCTGTAGCTGTCAACCTCAACCAGGTACTTAGAATGACAATCATCAACGGGGGGAACATTGAATTCGTGTTCAATTCCATCGATGATTATGAATACGGCCTTTCAGGAGCTGCCGGTAATCCCGGTGACAATTTCTACATTACTGATTTCACTGTAGCCTCGTCAACCCGCTGGGCACTTACTTACGGGTCGGAGCAGGCCACATTTATCGGGACGGATGATCCAACCAATACCCTCGCTCTGGATAACGTGGGTTATTCCCTGGCTGCTACCGGTACCCACCAGTTCGACGCTTCTCTGGCTGCCGACAATACCCTGCTATTATGGAGCGCTCCCACCCTTGGAGGAACAGTGATTACCGGTCTGAT
>CAZIAU010000446.1:0-2435 GCA_964536755.1 uncultured Bacteroides sp.
ATGGATTTTATCGCAGGGTATCGCGGGGAGGGGATCAAAACTGCCATATGTACAGATATTGATATGGATGGAATGCTTGGCGGACCATCGCTGGGGATATACAGGGATATCAAGAGGGAGCAGGAATCACTGTTCCTTATTGCCAGCGGGGGGATCAGCAGTATGGAAGATATAGAAATACTTGATGAATCGGGAATTGATGGTGTCATAGTGGGAAAAGCCATATACGAAAAGAGAATTGATCTTAAAACCTTGGAAATGTTTATTTTAAATAATAAGTAACCATGCTGGCAAAAAGGATCATACCCTGCCTCGATATAAGGGACGGAAAAACAGTGAAGGGAATAAACTTCGAAAATGTAGTGGACGTGGGAGATCCCGTGGAACTTGGAGCAAAGTATGCCAGGGATGGTGCCGATGAGCTGGTTTACCTTGATATTACTGCCACCCATGAGGGAAGGAAGCTTTTTGCGGACCTGGTGGACCGGATTGCCAGGCATCTGAATATTCCCTTCACGGTGGGAGGTGGCATTGACCAGGTGGGTGATGCTGAAATTCTTTTGTCTGCCGGGGCTGACAAGGTATCTGTTAACTCTTCTGCAGTTAGGGATCCGGATCTCATTGACCGGATAGCACGCGGTTTTGGAAACCAGTTTGTCGTAGTGGCCATTGATGCGCAATTGAAGGAAGGTTACTGGACCGTTTTTGTTAACGGTGGCAGGATCCCCACGGATAAAGAACTTTTCAACTGGGCAAAAGAAGCCCAGGAAAGGGGGGCGGGGGAGATACTCTTTACTTCAATGAACCATGATGGCACGAAAAACGGGTTTGCCTGTGAAGCTCTGGAGGAGCTTTCCAGTATTCTATCCATCCCGGTCATTGCGTCCGGCGGAGCAGGGGAGAAACAACATTTTGTGGATGTTTTTAACCTTGGCCGTGCGGATGCAGCCCTGGCAGCCAGTATTTTTCACTATAACGAGATCCCTATCCCCGAGCTTAAGAACTACCTGAAAGAAAACAATATTATTGTCAGATAAAATGAATTTTGAAAAACTTAACGGGCTGGTACCCGCTATCATCCAGGATGCCCTGACCGACAGGGTACTGATGCTTGGATTTATGAATCCTGAGGCCCTGGAAAAGACCCGAAATGAAGGCAGGGTTACATTCTTCAGCCGAACCAAGAACAGGCTCTGGACAAAAGGAGAGGAAAGTGGAAATTTCCTGATGGTACATGAAATCCTGGAGGATTGTGATAATGATACCCTGCTGATAAAAGCCTTTCCTGGTGGACCTGTCTGCCATACCGGCCAGGATACCTGTTTCAATGAAATAAACAGTGGCGGGAGCATCCGGTTCCTTGCGCGTCTTCAGGATCTTATTTTTAAAAGAAAAGCGGAGATGCCCTCCAATTCATACACCACAAGCCTGTTCCAGGCCGGTATCAACAAGATGGCCCAAAAAGTCGGTGAAGAAGCTGTGGAGCTGGTAATTGAATCCAAGGATCCGGATGACAACCTGTTTCTCAATGAGGCTGCTGATCTTGTTTACCACCTGATGGTCCTGCTCACCGCAAGGGGCTACGGGATCGGGGACGTGACGCGGATTCTTGAACAACGACATAACAGTGCATAGTGCAGAGTGGACAGTGCACTGTTTCACTTCATTAGTTGTTCAATGTCACTGATCTCTTTGGGGGCGTACCTCGACAGGTTGATGTTACCCTCTCTGGTGAGCAGGATGTCATCCTCAATGCGAACACCGATATTGAGGTATTTTTCATATACCGGCGATACCTGTTCCACGAATTCTGCGATTTCCAGGCTGTCTGCTTCATTTTCAAATATCTCAAAGATCTGTTCCAGACCATTCTCCCTGAAATAGAGTCCGGGCTCAATGGTAATTACCATTCCTGGCTCAAGTATTCTGCTCGGTATGGAATCTCCGGGTGTCTGTTGCATGAAACTTTGAAAGCTACCACCCATTTCACCCACATCATGAACATCCAATCCCAGATAGTGTGAAGAGGGATAGAGGATGTAAAACTTTATCTGCCAGGGGGAATCCGGATCTGTTATCAGGCCCAGACTGTACAATCCTTCAACAATCACTTTCCTGGCAGCCATATGACCGTCCATAAACATATTCCCGGGAATCATTTTATCAATGGCGGCCAGTTGTGCATCGAGCACCAGCTGGTATATGGTTCTCTGTTCCCTGCTGAATCTGCCGTTAACAGGTATAGTCCGGGTAATATCGGCAGTATAGTATCCATACTCGGCACCGATATCCATCAGCAACAGATCTCCATTCTCCATTTTCCGGGAGTTGGACTCATAATGTAATATGGTGCTGTTGGGTCCCGATCCTACAATGGAAGGAAATCCTGGCATGGCTGAACCATATTGCAGAAACGTCCCCTCGATTATTGCTTC
>CAZIAU010000446.1:2445-3572 GCA_964536755.1 uncultured Bacteroides sp.
TTCGAATTCATAAAGTCCCGGGTTGCATTGCTTCATGGCATTCAGAATTGCCCTGGCTGTAATGTTGCAGGCCTTTTGAATGCGTTCAACTTCCAGAGAGCTTTTAATTACCCTCATTTCGTCCACCAGACCCGCAACGTCGCGAATCTCAATATCCCTGTTATTTCCTGCTATTCTTTGCAATTCATTGACAATTGAAAGGTCAGACCGGTCCAGGTAGACAGGTGCTCCGTTACTGACTATGCTGTCAAGCATGTCCTTCATGTCTGGATAATTGAGAACAAGGTCGGGATAGTACATGGCCTTCACCTGATCCGCCGGGAGGGGAGCTCCATTATAGATCATTGATCGAATGCTGTGAGGTGGTAAAGAAAGAGTAAAAGAGTAGTGAACCATGTTGCTTAGAATAGCATAACTATCTGGAAGAGTGTACCCTGTCAGATAATAGAAGTAGTTGTTCGGCCGGAACTCATGCCGGTTATAGCTATCCTGATCAGTGGATCTCAGGATCACGTATCCCTCCCTCAGAGAATCAAGCAAATGATCTCGTCTTACAGCGAAACCTTCCATAGCAGCAGGCGTATCAATAAGATCAGATGGTTCTGTGCTTACCGGGATGATCCATGATCTGCTTTCCGGAGTAATACAACAAGTTAATAATGTTAACAATATCAGGAGTGACAAATTATTTTTCATAAATTGAGGGTTTTAATGCTTATCATGCAAGATAGGAAAAGAATCATTCAATCTAAGGTTGGCCAAACCGTCTGGATCGTCATTTTTGTTTTATTATCCCACCTGTCTCATGCACAAAAAATACCATTTGAAAATTATACCGTTCAGGATGGGCTCCCCCAGAATACAGTAAATGACATTGAACAGGATTCAGAAGGATACATCTGGTTTGCCACACAGGTGGGGGCTGCCCGCTATGACGGTTATGATTTCGAATATTTCAATACATCAAATGGTCTGCCGGACAATTTTGTAAACTGCTTACTGGTTAGCAAAAATGGACATGTATGGATGGGCACCGAAGGAGGAGTTGCACAAATCAATGGGCATAAGACCACTGTATTTACGTCTCAGGACGGTATGATGGATAACCGGATCGATAAAATGGTTGA
>CAZIAU010000447.1:0-3572 GCA_964536755.1 uncultured Bacteroides sp.
GTTTCTGACAGCGGCGATGATATAGAAGAAGTTAATGAAGAAGGAGATCCTGATCCTGTCGGTACTATTGACATGACAAGCAGTGACCTGGAATTTATTGAGGATGACGGCTTCATTCAAATGGTGGGAATGATCTTCAGGAATGTTGAGATTCCTCCCGGTGCAAACATAGTCAGCGCCTATGTTCAATTCTTCTCTGACAAGAATCTTGATGGTGAGCCCGTAACATGTCAATTATTCGGAGGTTCAGTTGCCAATATAACTGCACCTTTCACCGATGCCCTCTTCAGTGTATCCAGCCAAACACAGACAGTGGCAACAGTTAAATGGACGGTACCGCCTTTTGGAGATCCCGGTTCTGCCACCGAAGCGGAACGCTCCCCCGATATCAGCTCCATTATCCAGGAGATTGTATTGCTGGAGGGATGGGCCTCAGGAAATAATCTTATGATCGGAGTTAAAAATGATGGAGATACTAAAGTTGCCAACAGGGAGGCTGTTTCATTTGATGGTAAAAATGACCAGGCTCCTATCCTTAATGTTACCTATAATACAAATGCCATAGGGATTGATCTCAGCAAAGATGAATATTCTTCTTCCATATTTCCCAATCCCTCAGATGGAAGACTATATATTGCCAATCCTGCTTCAGGTAGTTTTAGCTGCGAGATTTATTCAATCAGCGGACAACTGGTTAAGGGCATCTATGATCTTACAGGTTCATCATATGAACTTGATATGTCAGGATTTGCGAGAGGTCTCTATTTTGTCGATGTGAAAACCGCAGAAAGAACAGAAACACACAAACTTATTCTGGAATAATATATGGCTTATTTTTAATTAAGGTTAGCCGGTCGTCGCTGAAATTCTTTAGAAAAGAATTAAGGCTCCTCTCCGGTTAACCTTAATTTTGATTCCCATTTTATCCAGTAAATAACCAATGTATTAGGGGGTTTTGTTAAATTTCGACCTGATTGAAGTTCGGATTCATACGAACAAGTCATAAACCATGTATTATCTTTGAAAAAAAAGATATGTCGAAAAGGTTCTGTTTATTGCTGTCGGTTATTTATCTGGTTCCTTTGAACCGGGCGATCTCCCAGGAAGCACTGCGCAACCTGGCCGAGGAGGTGAGTATAATTGCACACAGGAATGCGCTCGGCGGCCTTACCTATGAAAGGATCGAGGGCAGTCCTTATTATACGGAAGATTTCATAGAAAGTGAGATACACCTCAGGAACGGGAACAGTGCCTCTCTTCCCCTTCGATACGATATATTCCAGGATGAGATTGAATTTAAAAGTGATAACCAGATCCTCTGGCTCACAAAAAAGAACGTTGAATACATATCCCTGGGAAATGAGAAGCTTGTTGTGGAACCTGTTGCTGTGGGTTCTTCTGGCAGGATGGCCTATTTCTTCGTACAGGATACCGGGAAATATTCTCTCTATGTGAAGAGAAAAGCAAATTTCGAACCATATGTACCGCCCGGGGGCTATTCCGAGGCAGTACCTGACAGGTTCACGCTGGAAAATGATATCTATTACCTGAAACAGGAAGGGATGCTGCCCGAGGAGATCTCATCAAAGAAGGCACTTCAAAACATACTTAAAGACAACAGCCAGGCTCTCGATTACATAAAAAAGAAAAGGTTAAAGATTAAAGCAGAAGACCTGCTTGCTCTGACACAGTTCCTGAACAGCCAGTGAGGCTATAAGATCACGGGATTATTGTCTCAACCTAGAATGTAACCCCGAACTCACGGATCAACTCTTTCGATCCACCTGTTCCGGTGGCTTCCACCTTTATTTCCTTTGAATCGGGATAGAGATGAAACTGTTCCAGGAACAGCCCCTGATCACTCACCGGCAACTCCTTTCCGTTCACCACGATCCTTGTCCCGGGTTCTGTCCATCCCCGCACGGCAACCGATGATCGGTTGGTTATGGTTGTGTTTTCCGGCGGGTCGGTCTGGAAGTAAACCCTCGGTGATCTGTCGAATTCAAGCAGTTCCCTTACCACCTCCCTTTTTGCATCATATAACACCCGGGGTTCATAGGTGTGTTCCCACAGGGTGGTTACCACCTGCCCTGTGATCTCCCTGCCACGGGATTTCGGATCGATCCAGTCGAACCGGGAACCAAGGGAATCTTTCAGTACACTGACTTTCTCTTCCAGCATCCAGAAATACTCATAATCCTGAAGGCCATTCCGCATCTGCTCCCATCTCAGGGAGTTAAGCACACCGTCCCGCACCGGGTAGACATGCCATGCATCACCTATATGCATCCCTGTTTCGGTATACGGATCTTCGTTCCACTGGTTCCATCCCCAGTGCAGGTAACCGGAAACCTCAAACCTGTAATTCAGCCAGTGCATTACACGGCTGTCGATCACCGGTACATCAATGGTCTTATTGGGGAAATAGCTTCCCTGGTAAATTCCCACCGTATAGAACCATAGTTCGTTGCCCTTCTTCTGCCACTCCCTGAATGATCCGTACCAGACTCCCAGCTCATCAAGTTTTGGAACCGCAACATCTATCTCATCCAGCAGGTAGGATGTTTCAATGGCATCTATCCGCCTGAGATCCGGGGCATACCGGTGAATGTATTCGGACATTTCCATCCACGCCCGGGCATTATGGATGGAGGGCTCATCCTTCACATGAAAAAGGGTCTTTTCCAGCCATCCTTTCCGTCGTAAATGACTTTCCACTGCCTGAAGCAGATCCGGGACAACCTCATCACCGGGCAGTGTTACCTGATCACCGCCTGCTCCATCTTTCACAGTGATATCTTTCAGCAATATTTCGGTACTGAACCAGGCTCCTTCGCCAAATTTTGTAAGAAATCCGGTTTCCAGGCAGTCCATTTTTCCTGTATACCAGAAAACCTCCGCTATCCGGTCAAACTGGGTGAAATCGAATGCAAGTTCCCCTCCCTCCTTCCTGGTGATCTCAACTGCCTCCAGGGGAACCCTGAACACATTCTGCCGGTGGGCAACCATATTCTCTGCATAGGTGCCGAGCATGGAAAACCATGCCGGGGAATACTCCTCCTCTATCCCGTGGAAAAGTCCGAACTTACTGGTATTGTACCACTCCACAACATTTAAATGCCTCTCTTCGGGCATTGTAAACGGATAGATTGTCAGATTCAGGGGAATGGACTCTTCCCCCTGGGGAGATCTGACCGTCACGCTTCCCGAATAGGTGCCTGCTTCTGCAGATACGGGGATATCAATAGTCAGCCAGATGGCCTTGAATGTCCCCTTTGTAATATCCATTTTCCTTTCTACCATCAGGTATTCCGGGAAATCGGCCGGTGCCTTCCGGATCAACAGATCGGGCGGCTGGTTCGAAGTATTCTTGCTCAGGTGAACAGTGCCCACAAAATTCCACTCAATTTCAGATGCAGCCAGGATATTTCCATTGGCCCGGTCCTCCAGTTCGCTCACCTCCACCTTAATACCGGTCAGGTTTTTCCTGGCCTCCAGGACTAACTGACCTGAAATGGTTTCTCCACGTATACCAGTTACCTCAACGGATTCAAACAATTCAGGCAGGTTAT
>CAZIAU010000448.1:0-3570 GCA_964536755.1 uncultured Bacteroides sp.
GTACATTTTTGTTGAATGACCGGAGTATGATCTGTTCCTGGCTCTTATCAACCTCAAAGAATGAGAATCCTTTCATAATATCTATTTTTCCAATCCTGATACTGCGGTCATTGGTAGTGTCCAGCAGCAAACCGATCAATTTTGTAGGATTAATATCACCTTTACTGCCGATATTGATATAGAAACGGGAATACTCCGCAGGCTTCCGCCTTCTCTCCAATCCAGCATTCCGGTTTTCCTTGTATTCAGTTTTTCTATCGTTGTTCTCCTGACCAATATTCAGGTCAGGTGCATCCTTGTAGTAATTCAGAAAACGGTTAAATTCGACGGAAACAAAATTTCTGATCAGATCTTCCTTCGACATCCAATCCAGTTTATTAAAGATCTCCGGGAGGAATTCACTTATCTGATCATCGTGAACCTCTACTTTCTCCATTTTGCTGATCATGTTGAAGAGTTGTTTCTTGCAGATCTCCTTGCCTTCGGGGATCATGACACGTCGGAATTTCTTTTTTAACAGCTTTTCCAGGTTCCTGATTCTGTTGTTTTCCCTTGCGTGTATGATGGAGATAGATGTTCCTTTCTTCCCCGCCCTTCCGGTTCTTCCGCTTCGGTGGATATATACTTCCTGCTCATCGGGAAGATTGTAATTAATAACATGTGTCAGGTCAGCTACATCCAGGCCACGGGCAGCTACATCGGTAGCAACAAGCATTTGTATCTGGCGTTTCCTGAAACGATTCATCACATAATCACGTTGTGCCTGGGAAAGATCCCCATGCAGTGCATCGGCATTATAGCCGTCGCTCATGAATTTATCTGCAACCTCTTTTGTCTCCTTTCGCGTCCTGCAAAAAACAATTCCGTAGATTTCAGGATGCATATCCGCAATCCTCTTCAACACTCCATACCTGTGTCTTGCATGGGTCATGTAATAAATGTGATCGACATTATCCGCGCCGGCATTTACTGTCCCTGCAGATACCTCCTCCGGATCATTCATATAAAACTTTGCTATGCGATACACTTCTTTAGGCATAGTGGCTGAAAAAAGAAGTGTTTGTTTCTCTGAAGGTGTAACATCAAGTATTGCGTCAAGTTCCTCCTTGAAACCCATTTGCAACATTTCATCCGCCTCGTCGAGAACCAACCAGCGGATATCCTGTATTTTCAGTATACCTCGCTCAATCATATCTTTTATCCTGCCTGGTGTCCCGACAACCAGATGTGCACCTTTTTTCAGTGCCTGGATCTGTTTGTCTATTGGAGCGCCACCATAAACCGGGACTACTTTTAATCCTTCAGTGTACTTTGAGAATGATTTAAGATCCTTGCTGATCTGAATACAGAGCTCCCTGGTAGGGCTAAGTATTAGTCCCTGTACATGGTGATCCATTTCAACGATACGCTGTATAATTGGCAGCCCGTATGCTGCGGTCTTCCCGGTACCGGTCTGAGCAAGTGCAATAATATCATGCTCTGTTTCCAATATCCTGGGAATTGCTTTTTCCTGGATTGGAGTAGATTCAAGGAAACCAAGGTCATCAATTGCCATCTGAATGGGATCAAGTAATCCCAATTCACTAAATTTTTTCATGTTTTTAATTCTATTTTGCGATCAGTGCACTGTGTGAGTAACATAAATTAATCCTAAGTTTCAGAAAATGGAATTCACAATAAGGGACTTCCCTCTCATTCACTGACAGGCTCGTACAAATACTCTAACCGGTTTATATATACAATCCGATCTTAAAAGGCGTGTGATGACAAAAATGATCGGATTTTACCCCGTGGCCGGGAACGCTGAAGCGATTTACAAAAATTCGGGTCTTCCTTTGCCTCTTTTAACCGAGCGGCAAAGATAGGCTTTTAATCGATATGAATCTAACAAGTTCTTTTTAAACATTTCTAATGTGCAATACCTGGAAGGTAAAAGACCGCAGGAGCATTAGCATCAGCTTAGAGCTGCTGATTGTTGGGATTATACGTTATGTAAAATAACCCCAGGCGGGATGATTACATCGTTGGAATCTCCAATTCCTGGTTGCCGATAAAAATAGAATTCATATACCGGAAAAATAGTCTTTCAGCTCTCCCGGATCCATAAGGAGGGTTCTTTTAAATTCGAGTTGCAGCAGATTGATTGCAGATTCTATCAGTGAGTTCTTTGGTTCCAATACCATCTTTGTGTCCATGATGGTTTTAGAATAAGTTACGCAAATCTTTATCCAATACTACCATCTTATCGGTTTAAAACATTCATATCCAACAATCATTCATTGCTTTGATTTTCATCTTCACCGGATACTGCCTTGTTTGTATATTCTCTTTGTATCTCTTCAAAAACCTCCTTCACAGTGGAGACATGGGTAATTCTTGCTGCATTTGATCCCGTGAATGCAAATCCATCCTTCAGGTTGCCCTTACAGGCTTCCAACAGTGCCTGAGCAATGCAGAACTCGGTTGTTTTGGGATTACAGGTGCGAATACAGTTGTACTTGCAAATTCGCGGTTTTCGTTTTCCATCAACCGATTCCTGAAGGAATCGATTAAATATGGCTCTGCCGGGAAGCCCAACCGGACTTTTGATGATCTTTATATCATCATCCCTGGCGTGAATGAATTCAAACTTAAATCCATCAGAAGCGTCGCATTCTTCGGTAGCCACGAAACGGGTCCCTAGTTGTACCGCTGAGGCACCCTGATTCATAATACGATATGCATCTTCACCGCTGTATATCCCTCCCGCGGCAATAATTGGGATTTCCTTTTTAAATAGCTTTTTCATTGACAGAACAACCTGCCTTACTTCTAGGACAAGATTTCCCAGGGAATGGCTTATCTCATCTATGTTTTCTTTTTTAAATCCCAGGTGTCCACCTGCCTTGGGGCCTTCGACCACAAAGGCATCCGGCAACTTATCGTAGTTTTGTTTCCATTTTTGACAAAGTATTGAGGCCGCCCGGCCGGAAGAAACAATGGGTACAAGTTTTGTCCTGGAATCCTTTGTTAGGTATTTTGGCAGGTCCAATGGTAATCCAGCTCCGGCAAAAATAATATCTATGCCCTCCTCAATGGAGGTTTTTACCATGTCCGAAAAATTAGTGATCACGGACATGATATTGACCCCCAGGATTCCTTTGCTCAGTTTTCTGGCTTTCCTGATTTCATTTTTAATAGCGTCAATGTGCCACTTCTTGTAATTGTTGCCTGGATGCTCCTTGAGGAATCCGATGCCTACGGTAGAGATCACTCCGATCCCTCCCATGTTTGCCACTGCCGACGCCAGGCCCGATAATGAAATCCCAATACCCATTCCTCCCTGAACGATCGGAACGGGTATTTGGAGTTCTCCTATTTTGAAAGATTTCAAACTATTAAGTTTAACTTTCCGATTTCACATTGACGGCAAAAAGACCCTTGTCTCCCTGCTTCGTGTCGAAAGTTACTGACTGTTCGGGCTGAAGTCCTCCATACGAACTGTATAAACCTGACCGGTGAACAAATATGTCCTCACCGCTTTCTGTGGCAATAAAGCCAAATCCTTTGACTTCATTATACCATTTCACT
>CAZIAU010000449.1:0-1713 GCA_964536755.1 uncultured Bacteroides sp.
GGAAACGCGTGCTCTATATCCAATCGGCCGAGGGAAGTACAGGGGACGGCTGGGGGTATAAAGGCGAGCCGCTGGATCCCGGATATAACATTACTGATAAAGCCTGGGGTGAGTTCCGGATCAATGCGTGGGAAGTCCTGAAGAATTCGGTGAGCGATGAGGATGGGGACCTGGTGATTCCCTTGCTGGTGAACTATGATTCGAACAGTGAACGACAATATCAGTGGCTCCTGGATAACCTTCCGGTTATCGGTTTGAAGAACGGCATGTTCAGCCATGGGTACCATATCAGCGATACGAAAACACGAATTGAAAACTGGAACCGGTTCAAAAAGGATGTATCTGAACACAGAATGGAATTCTTTTCGCGCGGAGAACAGGACGGTGAATGGGCTGTCTACGGATGGAGCACACAAAATCCAAAACAGGCCTTTTATTGGTCGGGGATCTTTGCCACCCATTGCGGCATCGACATGTGGAACGTGCCTGCCGAGGCAAGCGCCGGGTATGAAGACAGGGATGCCATCGAATTCTTCAATAAGTACGCAGGCCATCACGATCCCCCGGCTGCACCGGCTGCATTCTGCGCGCTTCGCAAAGGGCTTGACGCCTCGGATACAATCACGTACCCTGAAGAGATTTATGGTGAAGCACAGAAAGAGAATATTGAACGTTACCTTAATATAGCCCGGGCATTCAGCGACCACGGTGCCATCCAGGGTGACCCTGAGAAGGCCACCGGGGGCGGTATGGTTAACAGGAAACGACAGGACTACAATGATGTGGGTTGGGCTATCCATGACGGGAACTATGAACGTTTCCTCACCCAGATCGATCCGAAGGAAACCAGTACGGGATGGTGGCATATTGGCCCGGAAAAAAGCGTATACAGCCGCTTTGCCCGTTCAATAGATCGGTCGCAAGGAAATAACAGTTTATTCTTTGACCTGGACGACGGTTTTATAAATAAAGTAAAAAAGATGGAGGTCCGTGTTGTATGGCTGGATGAAGGAACAGCCAGCTGGTCATTGATATATGATGCACACCGTAATCCGGAAAAAGTGGCCTTTACCGTTAAAAACGGAGATTCGGGAGAATGGCTGGAGAAAAGGGTTGTTATTGATGACTTCAAACTTATGAACCGGGGAGAGAGATCTTCAGATTTCATCATCAGGTCGGACGGCCATGAAACGGCCGTTTTTCATATGCTGGAAATAACTAAAGTTTTTTAAATAAACACTGCAACATGAAAATAAGATCATCTTTCGCTTCTGTTTCAGTCCTGCCTCTTCTATTTATAGCAATGGTAAGTTGTACAGGCAATTCTGAAAAAGGCTCAACTGTTTCGGGAATTGTTGTAGATGGAATCATTCCCGAAGAGGCCTGTGGTGTCTGGTGCTGGTACTCCACCGGGGGTGCCCCCAATAAATGGGATGGGAAAATTTCTGCAGAGGAAACATATCCCAAAATGAAGGGTATTCCCATTGTTGTGGGATGGAATGAACTGGAACCTGAAGATGGAGTTTACAACTGGGACCTTATTGATGATATTATCAAGAAGGCTGCAGAACATAATAAATATGTCTTTACCCTGCTTTGGCTAAATCCTGTCAATGCCGAATGGTTGTACGACAAAGGAATACCGAAAGTGGAGATCAACACCTTTAAAACAGATCCCCATTTCGCCACTCTTCCCTTCCCTGTGGATGAACA
>CAZIAU010000449.1:1723-3570 GCA_964536755.1 uncultured Bacteroides sp.
ATAAATTCTATTCGGAACGGGTCATACTAAAACTGGCGGAGCACCTGAGGAATCTTCCTCCCGATCTGTTCAGCCGGATCCTCTTTCACCAGGTGGTAGAAGGGTCCACAGGCGATGGCTTCTGTTACAAAGGCGAACCGAAAGATCCAAAATATAATGTTACAAGAGATGAATGGGCTGTCTACCAGGAATATATCCGTAAATTTACGATTGATGCCTTTGCCGGTGAGATGGATGGAAGGCCTGAAATCCCTTTGCTTTTGCATACTACAGACATTCTCTGGGCAGCAGAACAATATGAAGGATTTGTTACTAAAAAAGGCGTAGCTTCTCACTTTTACCACAGCAATGAAACAGAGTCCAAGCAGGATATCTATGGCCCCTACAATACTTCCGACAACAGCCTGGGCAGACCGGTATATGCCCGTGGTGAAGGTGAAACCATGTGGATGAGAGAATGGTTCAAAAAAGACTCATTGCAAAACCTCTACTGGAGTGCCATCTATGCCATTCATTGCGGCCTCGACATCTGGAACATTCCGGACCATATCCTGGCAGATCCCAGATGGTATATGGCACTTGACTTCTTTGATAAATATGCCGGACAGAAATTCCCGGAAAAATCACCTGTAGCCTTCTGTGCCCTGAAAGACGAATTGAACAGCGATGACACAATCCGTTTTTCCACTGAAATATACGGGCTTAATCCCAGGAAAAACCTGGAACGTGCCCTGACCATATGTAAAGAATTTGAAAATCATGGTGCAGTGATCCAGGATCCGGATAAGTGCCTTTCCAATAGTCACATCAGCAGAAGCCGGAGCGGATACAACGATGTGGGAATTGACCGGATAGCAGATGATTACAATTTGTATCTGTACCCGATCCATAAGACTGAAACAAGTGTTGGCTGGTGGCACCTTGGTCCGAAAGATCAACCATATGGCCGTTTTGCACGGGGCTTCGAGCATGAAACAGGCAGGGACACCCTATTCTTTAAGTTTCATAAAGACTTTTTTAGTGAAATTGAAAAGGCCAAAAAGGAAGTTAAAATCAGGATCGTTTGGCTGGATAACAATCAGGGGACCTGGAAATTTTCATACGATGCAGGGAACAAGGAATTAAAAACAGCCAAAGCATTCAGGGGAGAAGGAAGCAACCGATGGAAAGAAGAGTTCATTACACTCGATGATGCGCTATTTGAAGGGAATGGACCGAGGGGTTCAGATATTGCACTTATAAATTCAGATCATACAGATGAAATATTTCATCTGATCGAAGTTGAACGCGATGTCACCAGAATGAACTAAATTAATGAGGAAAATAAAATCTCGTAATATGAATTCAATCAGAAATTTATTATTGATCCTGCTCTGCTTAATGATTTTTTCAAGTACCGGGGACCTTCTGGCACAAAGTGGTCTTGATCTCAATGCCTATGGAGTCTGGAGCCGGGGTGACCTTAAATTTGACCCGGCCAATCCCGGCTACGACTATATACTGGGAATTTCTGCCTCAGGTTCTTCCTGGAAGCAGATACAGCCTGTGGACAGTTCTTCATATGATTGGAGCAGCATACAGGAATCAATTGACCTTGCCACTGAAAGAGATCAGTATGTCTACCTGGGGATTGGATTTGGTCCCGATGCACCCGACTGGATTTACGAGCACGGAGTACCCAAAGTTTATACTACCGAAACAGGAAAAATACATAAAAAATGGCCGTACTATCCGTACTATACAGACAACGACTACAAGCGATACTACAGAAATTTTCTGATCGAAATGGGAGAATTCCTGAAAAGTCAACCTGAAAATAAACTGAACAGGATTGTATTTATACAGGT
>CAZIAU010000450.1:0-3566 GCA_964536755.1 uncultured Bacteroides sp.
TTCAGATCCCTTAAGTAATAGTTGGGAAATTCTGTGGGGGATTCTATACGGACCAGCAGCTGATTTTTTTCAGGGTCGTACTGGTTCAGGTTCTCAAGCTTGTCAGTGTATGCTGACTGGTATAACCTTTTCTTCTCACCACTCTTCAGATCTATCTGGTCAAGGAAGGGGAACTGGCCATTCTCAGAATACCCGCTTCCGATCAGGAAAGCCTTGCTGCCTTCAAGGGCAAGCACAATGCTTCCCATTTCATTCCGGCGGGTTACAAAGTGTCCCGGATCACTGTAACTGTCCTGGTAGTTACGGTCAGTGATAATTCGGGGTTTAAGGAAGACATCGGACGGATTGAACAGATAGGTTTTTGTATTCCGGTTGTTCCACCACCTGTCAGTGATCAATGCCACCTTATCGTTTCCCCACCGGATGCCGGAGTAACGGTTGATGGTTTTGATCAGGCTGACCGGTTCACCATTGAAAGGGGCTTCCAGCTGGAAGATCTCATCACGGTATTCCACCTCCTGTTCCGGGTTACCACCGTCAAGCGCTTCAGCATAAACCAGGGTGGCCGGTATATCGCTTCGCCACGATATCTCCCTTCTGCCCTCCCTGACCGCCATAAAACCCCGTGGAAGATCTTCAATCAGGGGTACCTCCAGCACTGTTTCCACTTTAAGGGCATCACTGGTATAAATAGTTGTTCTGGAGGGAAAGCGATAGTAGGGTACCAGGTATGAGAATGGTTTCTCAATGGTGCTGACCATCACATAATTTCCATCGGGAGAAAAACTGATGTTCCCGTACATGGCGCTTTCCAGCCAGGTCTGCTCCGGACCATCAAGGGAGATTTTACGGAGCTCAGAAAGTACCAGTTGTTCAAAGTTGTGCTCATCATTTTTGTTCTTAAGAAGATCCTGGTATGTCCTGTTCTGGGCCTTTTTCCCATCTGCCTCTGAAATTACCGGTCCGGTTGGTACAGCATATTCCACATCAATCAGATCGCTGCTCTTCCCGGAAACAATTTTTACCAGCAAGGAATTGCTGTCCTCAAACCAGTTGATCACATCATCCAGGCAGGCATTAACTTTTGAACCTGATAATTTCCTGGCTGAAGCGGTCTCAAGATCCACCAGCCATAGTTCGACCCCATCAGGACCGGTATGGGTAAAGGCCATTTTTTTCTGATCGGGTGACCAGGTAAAATTAGCCAGAAGAGGCAGTTCAGGAAGTCCGGTGACCGCTGTAATATGGCCTCCATTCTTGCCGATCTTATTAATTTCAATATTGTTATAGTAATTTGTCCTGCTTCCGGTGTGGTTGGAGGGATCGATCCTGAGCCCTCCGATCCTTAATTCTTTCCTGGAAAGTTCCCCGATGGTTTTAAATGCATCCCGGTAGAGGAGCACCATATACTGTTTCTGTTCGTCCATAAGTACAGAAGGGGCCGGCGGAACATCCACCAGTTCAAGTATCTCTCCGGGGGGTACCTGGTAGGTGATATTTTCCTGTGCGAACAGCGGCAAAATGCCCAAATACAGGGTAAGGATCAATGATTTCCTCTTCATGGGAGCACTATTTATGAGATTTCAGGATTTATCTATTTTCGGGGGTTTGAACAGGTGTCTCCATGACCTCGACGATCATCTCTATCTCGCATGCAAAATCAAGGGGCAGTGAACTCATCCCTACGGCAGCCCGTGCATGTTTCCCTCTCTCCCCGAAGATTTCTACCATAAGATCGGAGTACCCATTTACGACCTGTGACTGCCCGGTGAAAGCCGGATCGGAATTGACCATTCCAACTACCTTCACAATCCTGACCACCCTGTTCAGGTCACCTATTTCAGCTTTCAGGGCTGACAGCTGTTCCACTCCCACCAGCCTGGCCGCTTCATATCCTTCCTCCACCGTGATATCTTTTCCCAGTTTTCCGGTTACAAAGCTGTTATCCGGTCTGCGCGGACCTTTTCCCGAAAGGAAGACCAGGTTGCCGCTCCTGACCGCATGGACGTAATTGGCTACCGGGTCAGCAGGGACCGTCAGCTCCAGACCCGATCCGGCTATCTTTTCCTCTACATCATAGTCATACAATTCAACTGATTTACTTTCATTCTGAATCCGGGTATCACATGCTGAAAATCCAACCATTACCAGTACTGACAAGAATAGTGAATATGCTTTCATTTCAATTATTCGGGGATTTTTTAAGTAAACATTGATGATTAAAAACTAGAATTCAACCCAGGACCTGAGATCCGAGCTCTCCACGGCTTTGTCCACAAACCTCATTCCCCGCAATCCGTCATAAATGGTCGGATAATCGGTAGCTTCCACAGGGGGCTCGGTGTCTTCCATTATATGCTGTATACATGTGGCTGCATTCCTGTATATGTTGGCAAAAGCTTCGAGGTAACCTTCAGGATGGCCGGCAGGGGTACGTGAATTGAAGGAGGCAATGTGGCTCACGAATCCGGTTCCGGTCCGCCGGATCTCGGTAGGTTTATGTAACCATCTAATAATAAGTGTATTGGGTTTCATCTGATTGAATTCCAATCCGCCCATCTCACCGTAAACCTTCAACTTGAGTGCATTTTCCTCACCTGCAGCAACCTGGCTGGCAGTAAGTAAACCACTTGCCCCGTTATTGAAATGCAGCAGCATATTTGCATCATCCTCCAGGATCCTGTTGGGTACCAGCCTGCTCAGGTCAGAAATTAATTCAGTAACTCTTAGCCCGGTGACATATTCTGCCAGGTGAAAAGCATGTGTGCCGATATCCCCGACACAGCTTGTTTTCCCTGATCGTTTGGGATCCCCGCGCCAGGATGCCTGAACATGGTCGGTGAGCTCCAGGGGTTCGGTAAGCCACCCCTGCGGGTACTCCACAAAGACCCTCCTGATCCTGCCCAGTTCTCCATCCTGCACCAGTTTTCTGGCTTCCTTCACCATGGGATAGCCCGAGTATGTGTGTGTCAGGGCGAAAAACATTCCGGTTTCTTCCTTGATCTTAACCAGCGCCTCAGCTTCATCCGAATCCAGTGTCAGTGGTTTGTCACATACCACGTGGAATCCGTTTTCCATGGCCAGTCTGGCCGGTTCGAAATGGAGGTGGTTGGGTGTAACTATTGATATGAAGTCCATCCGGACCCCTACGGGAAGTTTTGCTTCTTCAGTGATCATCTCCTGGTAGGTGTTGTATACCCTTCCTGGTGCCAGGTAATATTCTTCTCCGGTGATTTTAGATTTATCGGGAACGGAGCTGAAGCTTCCACAGACCAGATCGATCTGCCCGTCCAGTATTGCGGCCATATAATGTACATGGCCTATGAACGACCCCGGGCCTCCGCCCACCATGCCCATGTTTAATTTCCTCTTTGCCATTGCTTAAATTCTGATTTGTTGATATTGCAATAAAGCTAACTCTTTTTTTTATTTTTATCAGGTCTAAAAGACACAGGGAATGTTGAAAATCCTTAAGATTGCATTTTTCCGTTTATTCACTTTTGTGGATCGGGACTTAAAATTCCCCGCACTGAAGAAGGGGGAAGTTGGAATTCAGATTGGATTTG
>CAZIAU010000451.1:0-3549 GCA_964536755.1 uncultured Bacteroides sp.
ATGGTTCCGTACCCCTGATCATTAGCCTGAAGATGCTGCATACCCGGAATTCAGTGCCCTCCGCCGGTTATTTCGAGTCTTCACATGAGCTTTTCAACCGGATAGATTCTCTTATTCTCTGGGCCATTCGAAGCAATATGCAAAGTATCCTGACCGATTGTCCGCACAGGGAAAAACTGGGATGGCTGGAACAATCCTACCTGATGGGTGGCAGCATCCACTTCAACTACGATGTGTATCATCTATTCGGGAAAATGATTGATGACATGATCCGGGACCAGGAACTGAACGGGCTGGTGCCTTCAATTGTTCCGGAGTATACCGAGTTCAAAGGTGCATTCAGGGATAGTCCCGAATGGGGATCGGCATCTGTGGTCCTCCCGTGGCTCCTTTACAGATGGTATGGAGATACCCTTCAGGTGAAAAAAGCCTGGGGGATGATGACACGCTACATCGGTTATCTTGAGGGGAGGTCGGGAGGCCGCCTGCCGGGGTATGGCCTTGGCGACTGGAACGATGTGGGACCTGATAAACCTGGTGTTTCACAGAATACTCCTGTTGCACTTACGGCTTCGGCCATCTATTATTACGACCTGAAACTCATGGGAATTATGGGTGATCTGCTGGGCAAGAAAGATTCAGCGGAAATGTACCGGCTGAAGGCAGAAGATGTCAGGGAAGCATTTAACAGGGAGTTTTTTGATACCGGGACGGCGACCTACTCTTCAGGAAGCCAGACAGCTATGTCCATGCCGCTTGAACTTGGGATCACAGAGGGGCGATACCGGGCGGCGGTTTTGTCCAACCTGGTTAATTCGATTGTTGCCTCGGGCAAATCGGTGACATCCGGAGATGTTGGTAACTACTTTTTAATTAAGGCATTACAGCATGGAGGAGCGAACCAGCTGATTGCCGCAATGAATAATACTGAAGAGGCTCCTGGTTACGGTTACCAGTTAAAAAAAGGGGCCACTGCTCTTACGGAATCGTGGGCTGCCCTCAGAACCCTTTCAAACAACCACCTTATGCTGGGTCATCTGATGGAGTGGTTCTTCAACGGATTGGCAGGAATTGATCAGACACTCAATTCGGTTGCCTACAAGGAGATAGTGATAGCGCCACATCCTGTGGAAGGGATACGTTCAGCCACTGCCGGCTTCGAATCACCTTACGGCCTGATTCAGTCTGCCTGGCGGAAAACAGGCAGGGGCTATATGCTGGAGGTCCGTATACCGGTGAACACTCAAGCAAAAATCATATTGCCGTTCCATAAGAATTATAAGGTAATTGAGTCAGGCAGATTCAGGGGAGCCATAAAATACAGGATCCTCTCTTCTGGATCAGAAACCCCGGAGATAAGAGTGGGTTCGGGTCACTATCTGTTCAGAATAACTGATACGAAATGATCGTGGAGCTCTATTGTTAATTAATTTAAAACCAATTGGTCATGAAAACTATTCAGAGTATAATTTATTTGATGTTTATTGTAACGGGACTATCATCCTGTTCTCAGCCGGGAGGCGGGGCAAAGGAACAGGAAGCAAAGCCCAACGTCGTGTTCTTTCTTGTGGATGACATGGGCTGGAGTGATCTGGGTTGCTACGGGAGCAGCTTTTATGAAACACCCACCATCGATGAGTTCGCCAAAGAAGGTGTACTGTTCACAAATGCCTATGCTGCATGTCATGTATGTTCACCGACACGGGCCAGTATACTGACAGGAAAATATCCGGCCAGGATTCATCTGACCGATTTTCTTCCCGGCAGAAGGGAATTTCCTTTTCAGAAGCTTTTGAATGCAGAGATCATGCAACATCTGCCCGTTGATGATAAGACCATTGCAGATATGTTTCACGATAATGGGTACAATACTGCCATTATCGGCAAATGGCACCTTGGATCTGAACCTTACAATCCAATGGAGATCGGGTTTGATATTCATATACCGGATTGGCTGCAGGGCGTTGCCAAGACCTTCTACTCACCCTATGGCCTGGGAGGGCTGGATGCTCCTGAAGGCGAATATCTGACGGACAGGCTGACTGATGAAGCACTTAAATATATTGAAGATAACAGGGACCATCCATTCTTTCTCTATTTTGCCCATTTTGCAGTTCATGATCCTATAGAAGGGAGGATGGATCTGGTTCAGAAGTATGAAGAAAAACTAAAGCAAATGCCACCTCCTTCGGGCGATCCCTATATACTGGAAGGTAATCCGGATGATCCGGAACCCCTGACAAGGCAGGAACTTGACGAATTGTTAAAAAAACCGGAATATTCAGGTTATGATATACTGCCGAACCGGACAGTAAAGATCAAACAATTACAGGACAATGTTCAGTTTGCCGCCATGGTGGAGAGTGTGGATGAAAGTTTTAAACGGGTTCTATCGAAACTGGATGAATTGGGTCTTGATGAAAACACCATTGTGGTTTTCTTTTCGGATAATGGAGGTATGTCGGCTGCAAATTATTGGGATCCCGACAGAAACATTCCTGAATCCGAACTGGGAAAAGCCTTTTCAACCTCGAACCTGCCCCTGAGGGGGGCCAAAGGATGGCTCTATGAGGGCGGAATACGCGAACCTCTGATCATAAAATGGCCGGGCAAAGGTGAAAAAGGAGTGATCTGCGATGTCCCGGTGATCAGTACCGATTTTTATCCAACCCTGCTTGAAATGACCGGTATAGGCGGGATGGCCGGAAATGGTCCGGACGGGGTGAGCCTTGTGCCACTGTTAACCGGAGGGACAGGTCTCGACAGGAAGGCCCTTTACTGGCACTTCCCGCATTACAGCAACCATGGCATGCAGAGTCCTGGTGGCGCAATTCGTTCGGGGGATTTCAAACTGCTTGAGTATTATGAAAACTATTCTGTTCAATTATTCAACCTGAAAGAGGACCTGGGTGAACAGCATGATCTTTCGGAGGAATATCCGGAGAAAGTCGATGAACTCAGGGAGATGTTGCACAAATGGAGGGAGGACGTGAATGCGCAGATGATGCCTCCGAATCCGGATTATCAGGAATAACAGGCATTTATTACAGCCATCCGGCTTCTGATCCGTCTTTCAAGCCTTCGACTCCTTTTGTCCCAAGAATAAAAAAAGGCTGTTAAATTGTTCGAGGGATAAAAACCGGCTTTTCATTTGTTCGAGTGATAAAAACCGGATAGCCGTTTTCACGATTTCATAAACTCACACACCTGTTACTTTGTCTCCATGTTGTGAGTTTTTATTTACAGGGCCTGATTTTTTCGAGTGCCATATAAGGCTGATAATAAAGAGATTGGAATATTAAGAGAGTTATTAGAAAGAGCAGATGAATTAAAGAGTAAGGAGGAAAGCCAATGAGAAATAAATACATAAGCATTTTAATGATGCTTTTAGGTTCTACATTAGGTGGAGTAATTGCATATTTTATAGTTGGTGAAAGTGCCATTAAATCAACAGCGTTACTTTACTTAATTATTTGTATTATAGTATCTATTGAAGTATATTTAGATAATCGGAAGGAGGAAAGCCAATGAGAGAAATAAAGTTTAGAG
>CAZIAU010000452.1:0-3542 GCA_964536755.1 uncultured Bacteroides sp.
TGGATAGTTATTTTTGCCATTTCATGAAGTCACCAACCTGTAACTAAGTCTTAATGTTGTGAGTTTTTATTTATTGGCCTTTGTTTATTTTGCTTTGTATATTACTGTTTATTAGACGTTTATAAACCGCTATCGGAAATGTTGAATATGCTGTTAAGTCACCAAAATGTAAAAAACACACCATCCTGTGACTTTTTGTTTTCGCGAATCAAGGCTATGGTTTTTTCGGATATTATTCCAACAACTGGTCCCCTATTATCGAATCTCACTGATCTTTTTGCCAGATAAGTTCCCTTGCCGTTTTTCAAAGGATCCTTTACAAGAATATCTGTTCTATAAACAGTTACAACGTTTCGGGCAGGAGTTGTAAATTGTCCCGGGCGCACCAAAAAAATAGGCTGCCTCCAGGGAAACAGCCTATTGCTATTCGCGAATATGTATCCTAATATCCGTATATGGCAGTTGTGCCCAGCTCCTCCTCAATACGAAGCAACTGGTTATATTTGGCAATCCTGTCAGAACGGCTCATTGAACCGGTTTTTATCTGTCCGGAATTGATGGCCACGGCAAAGTCAGCGATAGTCGAATCCTCAGTTTCACCGGAGCGGTGTGAAACGACAGTGGTATAGCCGGCCCGATGTGCCATTTCAATGGTATTCAGGGTTTCAGTTAAGGTTCCGATCTGGTTCAACTTTATCAGGATGGAATTGGCGCATCCCAGCTGAATCCCTTTGGCAAGATAATCCACATTGGTAACAAATACATCATCACCAACAAGCTGGCATTTATCCTTGAGCTTCTGGTTCTGGATCACCCACCCGTCCCAGTCAGCTTCATCCATACCATCTTCAATGGAATCGATCGGGTATTTCTCCAGCAGCTGAGCCAGGTAATCAACCTGCTCTTCAGAAGTTCGTTTGGCCGCTCCTTCTCCTTCGAATATGGAGTAGTCATAGATCCCGTTCTCGTAAAACTCCGAAGCAGCACAGTCCAGAGCAATGGTGATGTCTTTTCCCGGTTTATAACCGGCTTTCTCAATTGCCTTCAGAATACTTTCTATGGCATCTTCGGTTCCTTCCAGATTGGGAGCGAATCCTCCTTCATCTCCGACAGCTGTACTTAATCCCCTCTCTTTTAATACTTTCTTAAGGGAATGGAAAACTTCGGATCCCATTCTCAGGCCTTCTCTGAAACTGCTGGCTCCTACCGGACGTATCATGAATTCCTGGAATGCGATGGGTGCATCGGAATGTGATCCGCCGTTGATAATATTCATCATGGGTACCGGCAGGTGATTAGCATTGGTTCCACCTATATAACGGTAAAGAGGCATATCCTGATACATGGCAGCTGCCTTGGCAACAGCCAGAGATACGCCCAGCATGGCATTGGCCCCCAGTTTACTCTTGGTTTTCGTACCGTCGAGAGCGATCATCTTCTGATCGATGGCTACCTGTTCAAGGACATCCATACCCAGAAGCTCCTCCGCTATAACCTTATTTACGTTTTCTACTGCTTTAAGCACTCCTTTACCCATGTAGCGTTCTTTATCACCATCCCTGAGTTCAAGTGCTTCATTCTCACCGGTTGAGGCACCTGAAGGAACAGCCGCCCTGCCTACAAAACCACTGGCCAGGGTGACTTCCACTTCAATAGTCGGGTTACCTCGAGAGTCGAGTATCTCACGTGCGTGAATATCAATAATTTGTCCCATGTTACATTGTTTTAATTGATTATGTTATAATAAAAAAGGGATAAAATATTAAAGATACTTCATCCCTTCCGATTCTTTAAATATATGACTGGAAATTATTCGGCATCTTTTTTCTCGTTTTCTGAATCCTGATCTCCAGGTTTCTCTTCGTCCTTTCCAGGTTCCTCTTCTTCAGGTTTTTGCTCTTCGGCTGGGGCCTCGGCAACAGGTTCTTCGGCTGGAGCTTCGGCTGCAGGCTCTTCGGCAGCTGGAGCTTCGGCTGCAGGCTCTTCGGCTGAAGGTTCTTCGGCTGCAGGCTCTTCGGCAGCTGGAGCTTCGGCTGAAGGTTCTTCGGCTGGGGCTTCGGCTGGAGCTTCGGCAGCCACAGCTGTTGCTGTTCCGGCAGAATCAGTGACAGCTTTGGATCTGCTTCCCCGTCTCCTCCGGGAGGTGGCTTTTTTGGCGGATATTTTCTCAGCCAGCATATTCTCATTATAGTCCACCAGTTCGATCAGGCACATATCTGCATTGTCACCCTGTCGATGGCCCAGTTTGATGATACGAGTATATCCGCCGGGACGGTCAGCCACTTTTGAGGATATCTCACGGAAAAGCTCTGTAACGGCTTCCTTATCCTGAAGATAACCGAAAACGACCCTCCGGGCATGGGTTGAATCATCCCTGGATCTGGTGATCAGGGGTTCTATATATCTTTTAAGTGCCTTAGCTTTAGCCGTTGTTGTTTCGATCCGCTTGTGCATTATAAGCGAAGAAGCCATATTTGCCAGCATGGCTTTCCGATGCGCACTCTTCCTCCCAAGATGATTAAAACTCTTCTTATGTCTCATTGCAATTAATCCTTGTCCAGTTTGTATTTAGTTGTGTCCATCCCGAAAGTCAGGCTCATATTGGTCAGAAGCTCCTCCAGTTCGGTAAGCGATTTCTTTCCAAAATTCCTGAATTTCAGCAGGTCGTTCTTATTGAATTTAACCAGGTCACCCAGGGTTTCAACTTCAGCAGCTTTCAGGCAGTTAAGGGCCCTTACCGAGAGATCCAGGTCAACCAGCTTGGCTTTCAACAGTTGGCGCATATGGAGTACTTCTTCATCGAACTCCTCGTTGGCAAACTTCTCGTCGGTATCGAGAGTGATCTTCTCATCGGAGAAGAGCATGAAATGGTAAATAAGGATTTTAGCTGCCTCTTTCAGTGCTTCCTTTGGATGAATGGATCCATCAGTATCAATCTCCAGAATCAACTTTTCATAGTCGGTCTTTTGTTCAACACGATAGTTTTCAATATTGTATCTCACATTTTTAATGGGAGTAAAAATCGAATCCACTGCGATCAGGCCGAATTCAGCTTCAACGGGCTTATTTTCATCGGCTGGTACGTAACCGCGTCCCTTACTGATGGATACATCCATCTGGAGCTTCACATCCGGTTCCATATGGCAGATGACCAGCTCGGGATTCAGCACCTTAAATCCGCTGAGGAAGTGCTGTAAATCACCGGCTTTGAACTCCTCCTGGCCAGTTATGGTGGCTACGATCTTTTCATCGTTCACATCCTCAATCTGCTTTTTAAAGCGGACCTGTTTCAGGTTCAGTATAATTTCTGTAAGGTCTTCAATTACGCCGGTGATAGTTGAAAATTCATGTTCAACCCCGTCGATCTTGATATTGGTTATAGCATAACCTTCCAGCGAAGAGAGCAGGATCCGCCTGAGTGCGTTTCCCACAGTTATGCCATAGCCTGGTTCCAGGGGACGAAATTCAAATTTTCCATACCTGTCATCTGCTTCAAGCATGATGACCTTATCTGGTTTTTGAAAAGCTAAAATGGCCATAGT
>CAZIAU010000453.1:0-3537 GCA_964536755.1 uncultured Bacteroides sp.
GGACTGGCGAATATTTTGATATCGCTATCTGATAAACCGCTCTTTACAGTCGCAAGACTAATCGGGATCCCCCTGATTTTCATCAGCCACTCGGAAAAACAGGATTCCAGTTCAGCCACTTTGGAATCATACAAGGACGCATCGGGGTTATTTCCCAGAAGATTGATCATTTCAAAAGGATCACTCTCCAGGTCATATAGTGCATCCAGAACCCCTGTTGATGAGGAATCCGGGATCATCAGTTTCCATCCATCCTTAAGGACCATATGTGCAGGTTTGGTACTTAGGCTGCTGAGCCATTCGGTTACCACATATTTGCCGTTCGCTTCATCGGTTCCGTCAATCAGGCCCCGAAGGCTGAAACCATCAGAAGGCGTTGAGGGCATTCCAAGGTAGTCCAGTATGGTCGCGAAAAGATTAATATTGGAAACGGGAGACTGAACTTCAGTTCCGGGGGCTATTCTTCCCGGGAACCTCATCATCAATGGAACATGAGATGCTTCTTCATAAAATACATTTTTTGATCTCATCCCGTGAGCCCCCAGCATTTCACCATGATCGCTTGCGAATATGACAAGGGTATTATCGCTTAATCCCAGTTCGTCAAGTTTATCCAGGATCATACCAACCCGGTCATCAATTTCCTTTATAAGTGCATAATATTCGGAAATAAAATATTTTATTTTCTCGGGATCAGAATACAATTCACTTATACCCTGTTTCACACGCAGATACGGAGAGTTAACCATGTCATCGAAAATGCTTTCGGGAACAATCATATTATCGGGAGGGAACAGGTTTATATAAGATTCAACGGCCAGGAACGGTGGGTGAGGGTGATGAAAGGAACAGGTCAGGCTGAATGTTGTATCCTTCAGTCTTTCCAGTGCCTGCAGGGTCTCTTCTGACTCATGTGTTGAAATATAGTATTCGGCAGGGATGGAAGTTACACCATGAATATCTGATTGTCCGGGTTTCTCACTGGTATCTTCTCCCCGGCTTGCCAGGTCATATCGCAAATCTATGGGATGGGCCAGGTAGGGCCTTGAAGTATAGGTGTCTAAAAATTCTCCCTGCCCGGGATCTCGTTTAGGGAATAGGGGATCCAGAAAATTGAGGTAATCTTTTCTCATGCTTGGACCCAGCTCTGTGGTTGTTGTAGCTGTAACAGCATTATTGTAAATGGTTCCGTGAAATGCAGGCGAGTGCCATTTCCCGTAATATTCGCAGGAATACCCGTTTTCGGCCAGGATCTCATCAAAGGTCTTCATCGGCATCATCCCTGTTTCCTCGGAGACATATACATCGTTGTTAATTATACCGGTGTTCTCCAGCGCACAACCCGTAAAAATGGAAGCTCTCGCAGGAGCGCAAACCGCACACTGGGTATATGCATTTTTAAACCAGACACCCTCACTGGCGATCCGGTCCATATTCGGGGTTTCAAGTATGGTATTGCCTGCAATACTCAACGCATCGAAGCGCTGCTGATCAGTAATGATGAATAGCAGGTTGGGTGGTTTTTCAGACTCACCGGCAGGATTTAATCCATAACTTACGGTTGTGCTTAAGGCACTAAGGATAGACCAAACAAAAATCCTTCTTCTTAATTTTATCACTTCAGGAGATGTTATTTTAGCTGTTGTAAGATACATAATAATTAATATTGTTTCTCAAACCTGGTGTATTATCTAGTTTTACTATTTGATTAAAAGATAATTATGGATATGTTAATTCACTATTTTTATAATCATCACAGATCAAGACGCATTATGAAACAGATCCGGCTCTTATTTTGCTTATTCATTTTATGTTTTTCCCTGACATCCTGCAAAAACAAGCCTGACAGATCAACTGCCAGTAAAAACAGAAACACTGAATTCACTCCCCCGAATATAGTACTGATCCTGGCCGATGACCTGGGTTACGGGGACCTGCGATGTTATGGCAACCAGAATGACGACACACCAAACCTGGACAGGATGGCCCGGGGGGGGGTGCTGTTTACAGATTTTCATTCCAATTGTCCCGTATGCAGCCCGACGAGAGCTGCTCTCCTGTCCGGAAAATATCAGCAGCGTGTTGGTATTGAATATGTGGTCCACGCTACGAGATTCAGGCATACAGGGTTGGAACCGGATACTTACACCCTGGCCGGTTTCATGAAGTCCATGGGGTACAGCACGGGCATCATGGGGAAATGGCATCTTGGATACGATACCACCTACTCCCCGTTAAATTTCGGTTTTGATATTTTCAAAGGGTATGTGAGCGGAAATGTAGATTATCAATCTCATATTGACGGAGCCGGAATCTATGACTGGTGGGAGCAAAAAGACACTATTATTGAACCGGGTTACTCAACCGATCTCATAACACAAAATTCAGTCAGGTTCATAGAGAACCATAAGGATGTACCTTTCTTTCTGTATGTAGCTCATGAAGCTCCCCATTTTCCCTACCAGGGAAGGAATGACCCGGCTGTCAGGTCCCCGGAAGGAACAGTAGCGGTCAATGGCAGCCCTTCAGATGTAAAGGAAACCTACAGGAAAATGATATCGGCCATGGATGAGGGTATAGGAGGGATATTCAGGGTGCTTGAGGAGTGTGAGCTGACAGATAATACTGTTATATTTTTCCTGTCTGATAACGGGGCCAACGAGGTTGGCAGTAATGGCCATTTGAGAGGATTTAAGGGCAGCCTCTGGGAAGGAGGACACAGGGTACCTGCCATCATTAGCTGGAAAGGAAAGATCCGGCCTGGTACCTGTGGGGAAACACTGATCGGGATGGACATTTTTCCAACGGTTGCTGCACTGGTTGGCGGTGAACTTCCCGAATCGCTGGAACTGGACGGGGTTGACTTTTCTTCCCTTTTACTGGAACAAGCTCCCCTCGGAGACAGACCTCTGTTTTGGAGGTACGGTGAGTTGAGATCGATACGAAGCGGACCCTGGAAATTGCTCCGTGATGGCGACAGCACCTATCTCTTTAACCTGGCTGAGGATGAATCTGAGAAAACAGATCTTGCACAGGAGCATCCCGGACTCTCCGACAGCCTTCAATTTCTGCTGGATACCTGGGATTCCGAAATGAATAATTACAAGTTAAATACCTATCGATGAATTTAGTGAACCTGAGCAGAAAAAGCTTTCTATTCCTGGTTATCTCTCTTCTCTACTCTGCTGCATCCGTTGGAGCGGAACCGGGTATCTGGCAACTTTTCGAAACAACTCATCCGGTGGATAAGCTCCTGGTGGCAGTTCATATAAATACAGCTTCCGGGACGGAGGTTGACAACACAGGCTCAACGGATGTAACATCTGCATTTCAACAGGCAATAGACATGGTATTTGAAATGGGCGGGGGTGCTATCTATGTTCCTGAAGGGACCTATCGTTTTGACGGGACTTTTATCATCAGGGAAGGAGTGAATTTGAGAGGAGATTTCACAGTGCCCGAAGATAAACCTGCAGCAGGTACGATTCTTAAGGTTTATTCGGGAAGGGATGATCCGGCTTCAGATCCATTTATTAC
>CAZIAU010000454.1:0-3537 GCA_964536755.1 uncultured Bacteroides sp.
TCTGCCCTGGTCACCGGTATGTATCAGACCACTTTATGCTCGCATAATCATAGAAGCCAGGTAAAGAAGGGCAAAGGGAGCGGAAATGTCGACTACTACGATAGTTACAAACTGCCCGCTGATATTCAACTTGCCAGCTGGTTGTTTGAAAATGCCGGTTATTATACAACCAATGAGAAGATCGATGGCAGCACCGGAAAAACAGATTACAATTTTTTTGCAGAGAATATCTATTCCGGGAACTCCTGGAAGGATACTCCGGAGGGAACCCCGTTTTTTACCCAGATACAGCTTCACGGAGGAAAGAACCGTACCAATCTGGCGAAAACTGAGGATTTCAGTTTGCCACCATACTATTTCGAGGATGAGATAATGCGTAATGATTGGAAAGAATACCTCGGATCATGGCTCGATACGGACAGGGAAGTGAAGAAGATTGTTGCCGATTTGAAACATGCAGGAGTTTATGACCAGACCCTTATCGTCCTTCTCACCGATCATGGAATATCTCACCTGCGTGGGAAACAGTTTCTTTATGATGAAGGAACAAAAGTTCCGCTGATCGTTAAATTTCCCGGAAGGCATGGGGGAACTGTACGGAAAGACCTGGTGAAACATATAGATATCCTGCCAAGTTCACTGGCTTATGCGGGTATAGAGATTCCTGAAAATATCCAGGGAAAAGACCTGTTCGCAAAGGATTATGAGCCTCAGGAATATATCTTCACCGCGCGCGACCGGTGCGATGAAACCACGGAGATTATCAGGGCTGTCCGGACCTCCCGGTATAAGTACATCAGGAATTTTCTTAGCTACCGTCCTCATGCTCAACGTAATCAGTACAAGGATGGTAAGCTTATCTCCAAGCATACCAGGGAGCTGTTTGAAAATGGTGACCTAAATGAATTGCAGGCCAGGTTTTATCAGCCAACCCGGCCCACAGAGGAATTATATGACCTTGATAAAGATCCGTTTGAGATCAACAACCTGGCTGGTGGTCCTGAATTCAACGAGGTGCTTTCCGGTATGCGTGACCGGCTTTATAAATGGATGGCCGAAACCAATGACCCGGGACTGATCCCTGAACCTTACCTGGAGGAGCTGGGGAAGAGGTATGGAAACAAGTACACCGCCATGAAACAGGAGGGTATGGACCAGCTTACGGAAAGGTTAATCAGTATTATTGAAAGCGGAGAAAAAAAGGATAATGCGGCTTTAATGGAGGCTGTTGATTCGGATGAACCGGCTGAACGATACTGGGCAGTGACCTGGCTCGGAGTAAACAGGGTTACTGATGCGAGGGACAGGGTTGCAGAATTAACATCGGATCCGGAACCATCGGTAAGGATTGCGGCCCACCTTGCCCTTTACAAGATAGATCCATCATATGATCCCATCCCCGGACTGGGCACGGAAGTGAATAACGAAAACAGGATTGCAGGAATGTACGCAATAAGTGCCATCGAGCAGACAGGGATCAGGAACGATGCAGTTCGGTCCGTCGCTGAAGCAGCATCAGAAAGCGACTACGAATTTACCCGGCGATACGGTAAATATCTGACCCAGGTATGCAACGGGAGATAGAAAGATAAGGAAGCAGATATTGTTGATATCTTCTATCCTGTTTGTTGTCATTTATTTCTTTCTCTTCACGCCAAATTTCTGTCTGGCCGCCTTACTGAACTGTGCTGCTGCCTGATCTATACGTTCTAAAATCTCGTCAGTGGTCATTCCTGTGGCAGATCTTGCAGCTTCAATGACCGTTCTGCATTCGTTCGAATCCATGAAACGGGCAGCTTCCAGCAACTGTGGTTCATCTTCCCGGTGAATAACCATAAAACCGTGTTTATCGGCATGGACCAGCTGACCCGGCAGAATTTTCCGGCCGAAAACCTCAACCTCACAGTCCCATTCAACGGGAAAGCTGTATGCGTGCCCCACACATAGTCTTTGTGCAATCGCTTTAAATCCCGCATTTGTCATCTCATCCACATCACGAATGGCACCATCGGTGATGGTTCCGACACATCCCAGGGTCTTGTGAATGTTGGAGTTGACCTCCCCCCAGAAGGAGCCGACTATATCTGGTTTATCCATATCCTGGACTACCACTATTTTAGGTCCCGGTATTGAGGCGATATAACTCCTGTACCTGCTTTTGCCGCCTGGAATGTTCTTAGGATGTGCAGCGTTCGAAGGTTCGATTTTCACGGTCACG
Organism: uncultured Bacteroides sp.; assembly: GCA_964536755.1. GTDB lineage: Bacteria > Bacteroidota > Bacteroidia > Bacteroidales. Next base: position 2,219 of record CAZIAU010000454.1, read on the forward strand.
GCATATCCGACCATGGGTCCCATCTGCGGCATAAAATCGGATACCGGCTCAAGGTTAAATCCGTCCGCCGCACGATCTTTCCCGGTGATCTGCTCCCAGCCATTGTAGATTGTTGGTGTGTTCCACCTTTTAAGTTCCAGTAATTCTGAATGTTTTAGCATGATAGTATTATTAAGTTACTCTGAAATATGCATGGCCAAATTCATTCTTCAGCCATTATTTCATGACAATTCAGTATTGCTTATCAAAAATAAGTCAAAAAGGTAAAAGAAAAGGGGTTTAACAGGACAGGAATGGAAGATATTTTACTCACGGTGTATCAGATGTGACTATAATTAATATTTTTAGCAACATGAAAGACACCTCCACAACCGATCCTTACCTGGTCGATTCAGCTTCCGTCCAATTGCCTCCGGTAAACTTCATAAAAAAGCTTAAATACCTGGGTCCCGGATTTATACTCTCCTCTTCCGTAGTCGGTTCAGGTGAGTTAATTGCCACTACATCCCTGGGTGCAAAAGCAGGCTTTGTCACCCTGTGGGTGATACTGGTAAGCTGTCTTGTAAAGGTATTACTGCAGCTTGAGTTTGGCCGCCAGTCCATTGTCAGGGGGGTAACCTCCATGAATCTGATGAATGAACTCCCGGGCCCCAGATTTGGAAAACAGAAGATAAGCTGGGCGCCCTGGACCGTTTTCTTCTTATGGCTGTTTAAACCGCTGCAACTTGGTGGGATCATCGGTGGAGTAGCTATTATTCTGAATATGGCCATCCCGGCTCTTTCTGTTGCGTCATGGACCATTCTGGTAGCGTTTGTCGTAATCTCGGTCATGCTTTTCGGGTACTACGGTGTGATAGAAAGAATATCACTGATATTTATGGGATTGTTCACACTATTCACTTTGCTGGCCCTGTTCATGGTGCAGAATACGGAGTTTTCCATCACATGGCCGGACATCGCAGAAGGATTATCTTTTAAGCTTCCCAGGGCAGCAGTGGGATTTGCCCTTTCGGCGTTTGGAATTACCGGGGTGGGAGGGGACGAGATCATCTCCTATAATTATTGGTGTATTGAAAAAGGTTATGCCCGGTTTACAGGACCACGCGATGACTCTGATGGTTGGAAACAGAGGGCCAGAGGATGGATAAGGGTGATGTACATGGATGCTTTCCTTTCAATGATCGTTTATACTGTTGTTACTGCAGCATTTTTCCTTCTGGGGGCATCTATTCTTTATCAGAGGGGGGAGGTGCCCGAGGGATACCAGATGATCGAGATAATTTCACGGATCTATACCGATTCGGTCGGACCTGCGGCAA
>CAZIAU010000455.1:0-3526 GCA_964536755.1 uncultured Bacteroides sp.
TTGTTTCGTTGTGTTCATGTTCTGCGTCTCAATTTCTCTTCAGGCACAGGAAGTGGAAATTTCCATTGATCATCCGGACCAGGTGAAAGCGGGATCTGAGTTCCTGGTCACAGTTACCATTAATAAGGGATCTCTCACCGATTACTCGCGTTTTTCCCAGGATCTTCCACTGGGATTGACAGCTACCAACGTTAGTTCCCCTAATGCAGATTTCAGCTTTGATAACCAACGGATCAGGATTATCTGGCTGAAGTTGCCCGAAGAAAAAGAAATCAAAGTCTCTTACAATATCATGGTGAATGAAAGACTGAAAGGCTCTTTCATTCTGGGGGGAGTCTTTGCCTATGTGGTAGAAGACGAGCGTAAATTCCTGAATTTTGAAAAATCCGGTGAAATAAATATCATCCCAAGTTCAACTATTGATCCCGGTTTGATCGTGGATATAAAGGATTTTAAAGGCGGTCCTGTCGTAGCCCCGGCCAGTGCAAAAAAAGAGGACTTTGCAATGGCTATCCGGCAGAAACCAATTTTGCTCAGTTCGGGGGGCTACCTTGTGAAACTGCTGATTAAGAATCCGGCCGGGAGCAAATACGCCAAGGTTGAAGAAACGATTCCAAAAGGATATTTGTTTGAGGAGGTTGATTCATACAACGGGATTGTCTCCTTTGCGGCCTCTTCAGTTAAATTTATCTGGATGAAAATGCCTGAAGCATCTGAATTCGAGGTGACTTACAGGTTGGTTCCAATAAGTGGTGAACCTCAGGATATCATGGTGATTGAAGGGCTTTACACTTATAATGATGGGAGTGAGAATAAACTGGTTGAGATCAAGGAAGTGAATGTTGCCCTTGAGGATCTTACCCGGGTCGAGAAGCAGAATCTTCTGCTTACGGGGCAGGTACCCAGCGGTGCCAGAAGATCGGACCAGCTGGCCCAGAAGAAAACGGACGTCACTACAACCATTAAAGAAACGGAACCTGTTCAGGAAACCAGCAAGCAAAAGGTACCGGAAACAACGTCAGATCAATCATCCGGATCCATTAAGGGAACAAGAGTCCTTGCTTCTGGATCGGGGGTCTATTTCAGGGTACAACTATCGGCCAACCGGCATTCTTTTGACGGACGTTCCTATTTCAGGAAGGCAGGCGTTGACAGGGAGGTATTCGTGGAAGAGCACAATGGATTATTCAAATATACCGCCGGTTCGTTCCAGACATATGGCCAGGCTTTAAACTATAAGAAGCAGGTTGAAAAATTACCTGACATCAGGGGAGCATTCATTGTTGCTTACCGGGATGGTAAAAGAGTATCTGTCTCAAGCACAAGATAATTATTTCAGTCAACTGATCCGTAGGGTGTTAAGATCATTTCCATACAGGTTCTTTCTTGCAGTCGTTGCAATGATGCCGATCTTTTCCTTTGGCCAGGAGATTGATTTTGATTCACTTTTACAGCGGGTGGACACTATCGAGAACCCGGTATACAAACCTGTATTAACCTTTTCTTACGGTGTGCTTAATTTTCATGGTGACGTTAAAAATTCGCTCAGCCTGCCGGTTACGGGCAACCATGCAGGGCAGGTAAATGTTGCAACCTTTATAGACAGAAAGAACCATTATTTTATAGCCAATTTCAATTTCATGCTCGGACGGATGTCCGGCAATGAATATTCCTATGAGGATCTTACACGTAACCTTAATTTTAAGACAGACCTCTATTCCATCGGTTTTAATGCGGAATACAGGTTTGGCCACTTCATTCCTTCTGCATCCCTGGTGCGGCCATATGTTTTTCTCGGATTGGAAAATATTAACTTCAGTGCCAAGGGGGATCTCGAAGACAGCAATGAAAACACATATAATTACTGGTCAGACGGAACCATCAGGGACCTGGATGAAACGACTGCTGATCCTTCCCAGGCCAATATAATATACAGGGATTATCTGTATGAAACCGATTTACGATCACGGGAGAGAAATGTTTATCAGCTTGGAAACTACAGCCAGTCCACCATCGGAATCCCTTTTGGACTGGGTTTGCATTTCAGGATCGACAGACGTGCTTTTTTCAGCCTTGGCATGTCGTACCACTATACCTTTTCCGATGTGCTGGATAATGTCTCGTCCGAGGGGACCCATATAAAGGGGGCGAAGGGAAATGACGGGTTTATTTTCTCACATCTTTCTCTTCAGTTTGACCTGTTTTCCGATCCGGCCACAAAGACTGTGGATCTCATGTTTGCAGACGTGGAATTTGATCCCCTCTTCTATGACGATGAAGATGGGGATTTTGTCCTGGATGTAACCGACCGGTGCCCGGGCACACCCTATGGTGTTGAAGTGGATACGCTGGGTTGTCCCCTGGATACGGATATGGACGGAGTCCCGGATTACCTTGATAAGGAACCGGCAACTGCCCGGGAAGCCTGGGTTGATGAAGAGGGAGTTACCATAACGGAAGATGAATTTCTCACGGAACTTGGAAAACGCAATGAGGCCATGGAGCGCGGGGATGTATCCGCATACATGGATATGATCCGGGGTGAATACAGGGTTGCCCCGGCTGTGGAGATCCCGGATAGGTTCAAGCCCCTGGATGAAAACGGAGACAGCTATATTTCATTCGAAGAGTTGCTTAAAACCGTGGATCTCTATTTCGATTACCAGCTTGATCTGAGCCTGGAAGAATTGAGAGAATTAAACCAGTTTTTCTTCTCCCAGTAACAGGGTTATTTGATTTTATGCAGGCGGTCCATCTGGCGCTGGGCATCCTTACGTTTAATGGTTTCCCTTTTGTCGTACTCTTTCTTTCCTCTTGCCAGGCCAATTTCCAGTTTCGCGAAACCGGATTCAGATAAAAAAAGTCTGAGCGCAACAATCGTAAGGCCACTCTCCCTGACTTTCCTCTGCAGCTTCTTAAGTTCCTGACGGTTTAGCAACAGTTTCCTGTCCCGGCCCGGAACATGGTTATTAAAACTCGCCCAGGCATAATCGGCTATCTGCATACTTCTTACGTACAGTTCATTGTTTACGAAAATGCAGTAAGATTCTGCAAGGCTGACTTTTCCCATCCTGATGGATTTGATCTCCGTACCCTGGAGCTGCAGTCCTGCTACGAATTTTTCCAGGATTTCGTAGTCGTGGTAAACTTTTTTATTCTTTATGTTGATTCTGCTGGCCATACAATATTGCCCGCAAAGGTAGAGAAAAACGGTTAATTGGTATATTTGGGAATGATGACAAATCGAAGGGTGGATCTGATTACAGTTCTTGGTCACACTGCGGCAGGTAAAACCGCATTTGCGGCACAACTTGCCGTCAGGGTCGGCGGAGAGATCATCAGTGCCGATTCAAGACAGGTATACCGCGGCATGGATATCGGAACGGGGAAGGATTACGATGATTACAAAGTTGGAGAGTCGGTTGTCCCTTATTACCTGGTAGATATTCTTGATGCCGGTCTGGAATACAATGTATTTCTGTTTAAAAAGGACTTCCGGCGCATTTATGACAGGATAACCCGTAAT
>CAZIAU010000456.1:0-3516 GCA_964536755.1 uncultured Bacteroides sp.
CAGAATAGCCTTTCGACACAAGCTGCTTTGCCAGGTTATCCCTGTTTGCAGCATACTCCTTCCCGGACTCATGTAACAAAAGGATGACCTCTTTTTGATCATTTTCAACCGGGAGAAACAAAGCCAGGGGAATCAAATAATCCCCGCTTCCCGGGATCAGGTATTTTTCCAGCATATAGTTCTCGTTTACATAGCGCCCTGAAAAAATTGCATTACCGAAATCCCGGGGGATCTCATATCCGCTGATTCTCATGGCCGCTCCGGGGAGGCCGGACAGGTGTTCACTCATTTCATTGCGCCTCGATTCGAGTACCGATAGCTGACTCTCAACTGCCTTTTTGTTCAGGGAATACAGGGTCTCTCCCTTTAAGGAAGTGGCCAGCTGACCCGTTTCTGTAACCTGTAACGTTTCGGGAGGGATAACCTCCACTTCGTGGTCGGTAGGATCACCGGGATTCCTGAGATATTTCTGGAAAAAGGCATACATGGCTTCCCTGTTCTTTTTTGTGAATCCATGCTCATAATCTTCTTCCGTCATCTCAAGATTGTCCCTTGCGCCAAGTGCGGCAAAAGCCTTGCCTGCTTCGTGGTAACTCTCCCTGGCTCCCTGGATACTGAAGAAATCGCGGGTCGTACTGATGATAAGGGTCGGTTTCGGAGCCCTGAGTTCTATGAGATCGGGATGATCAAGGCCCCGGGCAATGAATTGAAAAAGATTTTGTTCCGCATCCTGGGGTCCCCTGCTCCTGAGGAGATAATTAAAATTAGTGATGAAACATGCGGGCGCAGCTGCGACGATCCGCTCATCGACGGCCCCGATAAAAGCTGTTGAAGTCCCGCCACCCGACAGCCCCGTGATCCCGATCCTCTCCGGATCAACTTCTTTCCGGGACAACAGCAGATCAATGCCACGGATGCCATCCCATATGAAGTATTTTGCCGGCGAATATCCCGATATAAAGCATTGTGCTCCCGGGTAAGAATGTTCCTGGGTCGATCCAAACCTGGATTTCCCCGTTTCCGTTTCATAATATTGCAAACGCTCACCCTGTCCGACCTGGTCATAGGTCAGCACGATAAATCCTTTCTTCACCAGATTGATGATGGTGTGCTGGTATATATCCCTTCGGAAGCTCTCTGTACTGTGACCAATGGGATTCAGGATGGCAGGGGCCCTGCCCTTTAATTTCTCGGGAATGAACAATGCAGAAGTGACATAGTATCCAGGCAGTGATTCGTAAATCAGCTTTTCAATCCGGTAGCCCTCCATCCGGATCACCCCCGTGACACGCACGTTCAAAGGTGTTTTCTCGGGGAAAGGACCGATGATATCCAGAAGTCTCCTGCGTACATCCTTCTGCCGGGCTGTCCACTCTTCCTTTGACTTCAGGTTATCAATTACTCCCCCTCTTTCATCAAGCTGCTGAAATGCAGCGGAACAAAAATATTTGTAGAGTGCGTTTTCAGCATCCGAATAGTACCGCCAGTAATCAAACAGATTGACATCATCCTGCGACTGCAAAGGGATCAACCGGATAAGCAGGAAAGCCAGGAAAAGGGGTAGTTTGTTTTTCATCAAAAGCAATTTAGGTCAGAGTGAATATTTCATAAATTTATTGAATTTACCGGAAGCGAATAAATCACAATCTATAAATAAGCTGATTGATCTTTTTATTACTTCGGACTTTAATAGTGATCCATACGGATGAGATAGAAACGAAGCTGAGCATGGCCTGAAAAGGAAAAACAAACGCAAATATGAATCTCGTTATCTAAAGTAGGGGAGTAATTAATCCTTGTAAAATATTGTTTTCTATAGCATTTCGCGTAATTTTAATACTCATTATCCGATTTGATAATTAAAACCCCACATTACCATAGAGAGTCCTCATCGGGATGCTCTTGTTTATTAATTTAAAAAATATCAAAAACAATGAAAAAAAACCCTCACAAAACCATTCCTGTTGCAAAAACAGGAATAGAAGAAATTCTAAAACCATTGAAATTAGCATTGATCATTATGTTTCTAGGCTTTTTTCAGGTCAATGCAAATGATTCCTTTCAGGAGAAAATTGTCACCGGAACAGTAGCCGATGAAACCGGAGAACCTCTGCCCGGTGCAAATATCCAGGTGGAGGGCACTCAGATCGGTACCGTCACAGATCTGAGCGGGAAATATTCCATTGAGGTCCCGGCCACCGGGTCGGTCCTGGTATTTTCCTATATCGGGTATCTTTCTGAAAGAATAACTGTTACTGATCAAACAGTTATCGATGTGGAACTGACACCTGATGTGGTTGGTCTCGATGAGGTAGTTGTAGTAGGCTACGGTACACAAAAACGAAGTGATATAACGGGAAGCGTTGCCTCATTGCCAAAGGAAAGACTTGAAATGATGCCAAACTTGAATATTGCCCAAGCTATTCAGGGAGCCATTCCAGGTGTAATGATCCAGACAACCACGGCGGGTGCTTCACCCAATGAAGTGATAATGATCAGAGGACGTAATTCAATATTGGCCAGCAACGATCCATTAATTGTCGTTGACGGAATACCATATGGAGGGCAGATAAGTGATATTAATCCCAACAATGTTCAGTCTGTAGAAGTTTTAAAAGATGCTTCGGCTGCGGCCATTTATGGCTCCAGGGGATCTAACGGAGTAATTCTTATTACCACTAAAGAGGGGATCGAAGGCAAAACAACAATTACCTACGACGGGAAATATTCCAGACAGACTTTTGAAATACCTCATTATTTGGACGGACCGGAGTTTTATGCTTTTAAAATGGAACGATTTCCTCAATTTATGACACCTGAAGAACAGGCTATATATGATGCAGGCGAATGGGTCAACTGGCAGGATCTGGCTTTCAGGACTGGCCAAAGCCAGGAACATAATCTTTCTGTTTCCGGAGGTTTGAATGACACTAAATATTATTTTGGCGGAGGATTATTGGATGTTAAGGGAGTCACATTAAATGATAATTTTCGGCGTATTACAAGCAGGATAAATGTTGAATCCAAAATTACCAACTGGCTTAAGATAGGAACACGTACCCAACTTTCCCTGGATGATGCAAGTGGTGCTTCTCCTGATATAACGGGTACCACCGGGGTGTTCGGGATGAATCCGCTTACTAAAGCATACGATGAGGACGGTAAATTAACAATTTATCCCTGGGAGAATGTAAAGGATGGTAATCCTCTCCAACCGATCTTATGGGACGACATTGATAAGTCCTCCCAGATTGTAACCAATAACTATGCTATCATAAATTTTCCCTTTATAGATGGTCTGTCTTACAGGATTAATACCGGGTACAGAACAAGATTTATCGACCAGGCAACATACGCGGGAGTGAATACCGAGGAAGGATTGTCATCACGGGGAAGGGCAGATACTGAACGCGCGCGTGAGGACAATATAATCATTGATAATATTCTTTCCTATTCCAGGGAGTTTGGACCTCATAATCTTTTTGCTACAGCACTTTATAGTTATGAGGGTAATAA
>CAZIAU010000457.1:0-3515 GCA_964536755.1 uncultured Bacteroides sp.
AAAGATAAAGAATAAAAGATAAACAGATTTAAATGGTTAACATACCTCTAAAGTTACTGAAAATAAAGAAAAAATTTATTTAATTAAAAATTAATTTAGATTTTTTACAGATTCTCTTTTAATAATAGTGGTCTTGATCTTTATTTTCACCGATTTCCCCTTGTTTTCAACGTCTTTCTTTTTTTCCATCTCGTTTATAATGACATTCACTGCGATCTGCCCCATTTCATTCTTTTTCTGTTCAATGGTCGTCAATGGAGTTTCAAGGAAGGCTGAATAGGGTTGCTCATCGAAGCAGATCAGAGATACATCATCCGGTATCTTCAATTCTATCTCGTTGATAGCTTTAAGGATGCCAAGTGAAATGAGGTTGCTAAGTGCAAAAATTGCTGTCGGGGGATCATCCGTACTGAACAGGATCCTTGTCTGTTTGTATCCGTTTTCAATACTGAAATCCTCTCCGATGATCATGGATTCTTCAGGTTCCAGACCATTGTCCTTCAAAGCATCCAAATATCCCAAAACCCTCTCTTTGTTGGGTGAGCTGTTCTTTATACCCTGGATACATGCAATCTTTCTGTGACCCAGTGAAATGAAATAGTTCACGGCATCATAGGCCCCCTGGTAGTTATCCGAAGTGACAAATGGCAGGTCGAGCTCAGTTGAATACCGGTCAACTATTACAAGTGGCATTCCATATTCATGGATCTGTACGAGATGATCGAAATCCGTCCCAACCGGGGCAATAATGATCCCATCCACCTTGTGTCCCATCAACAGATTGATCCCCTCCTTTTCCACAGTAATATCTTCGCGGCTGTCACACAATATGATCGAAAGACCCTTGACCCTGGCTTCAAGTTCAATACTCCTTGCAAGCTCTGCAAAAAACGGATTTGCGATATCAGGGATAACCAGGCCAAGAGTATCCGTTTTTGACATTTTTAATCCCCTGGCAATTCTATTCGGTATGTAATTATGCTCTTTGGCAAACTGCATTACCCTTTTCTCTGTCTTCTTGCTGATCCTGTATTTCTCCGCCTTCCCGTTCAGGACCCTTGAAACCGTTGTGACTGATAAACCCAGCAGGGCCGCCAGTTCACGTATGTTCGGACTGAATTTTTGTGCCATTCGTAAGTCGTTATTTCCTCACAAAAGTAAATCTTTGCCGGAATAAAGTGCATAATATACAAATATTATTTTATATCCGGGGGCCGGTTCCGGGAGTGACCTAATAATACAGATCCGTATTAGCAACATTCTTATAATACTGTTTATATGATATTTAACAGGATCATTTTCAAGATTATCCAGGCTTAAATATTATTTGTATTTTTTTTTATTTCTTTTGCACAAACGTTTATACTAAAAGCACATTTATTTCGGATCCGGGCCCTTTGGGTGATCACATGGGAGGGTCGTTTTCGGTGAGCTATGCTGCCTGCAAGGGCCGTTTTATGGGCACAAACTGAGGTTCGCAGGTGAAGACCATTTTGGCTCGCACTGTGAGTCACAGGTGATTATCGTTTTGGCTCGCACTGTGAGTCACAGGTGATTATCGTTTTTTTCAAAAACAAAAAGTCACAGGGTGGTTAGTTTTTTACATTTCTGTGACTTGCCTGTGTCTTTTGCGAATTCACAGGAACATTCCAATATCCTTATTATCAACCTTATATGGCTCTCAGAAAAACCAGGTCCTATAAATAAAGGCTCACCAAATTGTGACTAAGTTACGGGTTAGTGACTTCATTAAATCTTAAAAATAACTATCACGACTGATCCTGGGGTTGGGCTGTTGTATGAATTATTATTTGAATTTCAATATGAAATTAAACCTCAGATACCTGTTATATATGTCATCCTGAGAATTGATCCTGTTAAATACAAACTTGTAATCGGGTTTAATGATCAGGTCCACTTTGGATATCGGTATGCGGTATCCCACACCAAAATATGATCCGAAACCAGGGAAAATAATCCCTGACTCGGTAACCTGGCTACAGCCACCGGCCATATTGCCCAAGTTATCTAAATCCGGGTAGTAACAGCATCTCTCACCCTCACGTGTCGATTTATAAGGTACGTCGGCGAATACCCCGCCTTCCACAATGATCCTCCTCATGCTTCCCACCCTGTACCTGACTCCAACCGGAATAGAAAATAGGTGAACAGAAATTTCCCAATCAGAAGATGAGCACCAGCGATCTTCAAATAATTCGTATTTGTATTGCCTTGTATGATTATATTCAAAACCCGTAAGCAGACTGAATCTCTTATCTGAGTTATACAGGAATTTTATACCCGCTCCAAAACCAGTACGATTCTCAGTCTTGTCATCAAAGAAAGTAGTACGGTTCACAGAAACGAAAACCTCTGCTCCCTCAAGAATAGATTTCTTCTGGGCAGAAATGGCCACATTGATCAAAAGAAGACAAACAAAGGCAACCCGTTTCATTTCTTTTCAGTTAAAAGAATAGCCTATTTCCTCAAACGACAGCAGATGACAGAAACAGAGCATGAACTATCGGCAGAGAAATACCGGCTTATTCAACCAGCAGCTTGCACCTGTATGTGTCGGGTCCCGTCAACTTAATAAAATAGAGTCCGCCCGGCAATCCTTCCCGGTTGATCATAAAGGTCTCACCGGTGATGTTTTCCCTTACCGTCAGAACTTTCCCCGCCATATCCGTTATTCTGAGCTGATATTCCTTTCCTTCCGGATTGGAAAATTCTACAGTCGATATACTGGAAACCGGATTCGGATAGATCCTGAGTCTGCTGGAACCGGATTCATCAATTCCTACCGCATACCTGTAAGAGATGTTCGAATAGGATGAGTTATGGGTGGATTTCAGGTCGCCGATATCACATGAATATGGGCTCACTGCCTCAACCTGATAAATATTGGTGCCTGCCAGAGGGTACTGATCGGTATAGGTGAAATTACTCCCTGAAACCGATCCTATCAGAGACATGTTATCCGCAACGGAGCCTCTCCATATATTATAGGTCTGAACATCGAAGCCCATATATTTACTCCAGAGCAGATTGGTCCCGTCATTTAATCCGATATTCAATGTCAGATGCATTGTTGCATGATAATCGCTCAATGCCGATTCATTCTCACAGCTGTCAATAGTGGCCAATCTGTATTTGTAGGATTGTTTGGCAGGATCGGAATCCTGGTCGATAAAGAACCCGGGATCTGCAAAATTCAATAACCCGATCGGATCATAAGTGTCAGTTATGTTGGTTTCCCTGTAAACATGGTATGAAGCGGTACCCATGTCCGGGGTCTTTTCCCATATAATCATATTTTTCCCGCTGACCGGGTCAATGGTCACCATGCAGATCTTCTCTTCTTCATAAGGAGTTGTGTTCCTGATTTCAATAACGACCTCGGCTGGATGGCTTTCACACTCTCCTACGGTCTCTGTCACATAATAAGTGGTTGTCGAAGTAATACCGGAGGGATTATAATACTCACCTGTGCCCACTAAATTTGACAATCCGGG
>CAZIAU010000458.1:0-3504 GCA_964536755.1 uncultured Bacteroides sp.
CTGTCTTGAGGATGCGCTTAATTATGATTTAAAGGCAGGAGCTTTAGAAATCCCGCATAATTATGGTTGTTCGGGAGATGCAGCTTTTTCCAATGAGCAGGCCACAGATGATGGAGGGATCGGTACCTGTTGGGGATCTTACAATTCCAACAATAATGTATGGTTCAAATTCCAGGCCACAACACCATATGTAAAGGTTGAACTCAAAGACGGAAATATCTACGGAAGTATGAGGCGCGGCCAGATGGCCATTTTCAACGAAGCCAATGTGGAGGTTGCATGTGTCGGAGATGTTGTGGATCAGGGAACCACGCGGTTGATGATCGACACGCTTACGGTGGGAGCATGGTACTGGATATCGGTTGATGACGATTATCGAAGCGGATCCTTCAGTCTTTGTCTGGATGACGAGCTGGGTTATGACTATCTTATCGGAGCAATAGAAATTCCTCATGACTACGGTTGCTCTCCCGATGCGGCTTATACCAATTTCCAGGCCACTGATGATGAGATCCCCGGAAGCTGCTGGGGTACCTATAACACGAATAAGAACGTATGGTTCAAGTTCCAGGCAACTACTCCGTATGCAACTGCACAGATAAAAACCGGTAGTGTGAATGGGAATATGAGGAGGGCACAGATGGCCATGTGGGACGTAACACTTAACCAGGTGGTTTGTGTGGGCGACCTGGTTGACCAGGGTACCCTGCAGATGGTTATCGATACACTTACTCCGGGCAACTGGTACTATATCTCCGTGGATGATGATTACCAGAGCGGATCTTTTACATTCTGCCTGGATAATGAACTCACATTCGATTATCTGGCAGGTGCTGAAGAAATAACGCACAATATGGGATGTTCGGCAGACGCGGCGTATACCAATCTCTATGCTACAGAGGATGAAGTTCCGGGAACATGCTGGGGATCCTATAACGGAATTAAAAATGTCTGGTTTAAATTCCAGGCCCTCTCCAGGTTCCTGACATTCGATTTGAAAACTGGCAGTGTATATGGTAACATGCGGAGGGGTCAGATGGCCGTATTCAATTCAGTGGGACAGGAGGTAGCCTGTATGGGTGATATTTTGGACCAGGGTACCACCACCATCACTGCTGACACGTTAAATCCCGGGGACTGGTACTATATCTCTATTGACGATGATTACGCCAGTGGAAGGTTTTCGATCTGCATTGATGATCAGCCTACATTCAATTACTGGGAAGGTGCTGTTGAGCTTGATCATGACTATGGCTGCTCAGCGGATGCAGCCTATACAAACCTTGCCGCCACTCCCGATATGCTGCCGGGAAGCTGCTGGGGCTCCTATAATACGAATAAAAATGTCTGGTTTAAATTCCTGGCTTCCACTTCCAATGTGACTGTTGAATTGAGGACAGGATCCGTTTATGGAAATATGCGAAGGGGACAGATGGCCCTCTGGAACGATGCATTTACTGAAGTGGCGTGCCTGGGCGACCTGGTTGACCAGGGCATTACCACCATGAGCATGGATTCTCTTACCGTCGGGAACTGGTACTATATTTCAGTAGATGATGATTACCAGAGTGGTTCATTTTCCATATGCCTGTCCGATCAGGCAACATATGACTTCTTTGGCGGAGCGCTTACCTTGTCACACAACGGAGGCTGTTCATCCGATGCGGCTTACAGCAATCTGGTTGCTACCGCCGACCGTTCGATGGCAAGTTGCTGGAACGGTGTTGATCCTGTCGATAATAAGAATGTCTGGTTCCGGTTCCAGGCTATCTCTACAGATGTTACCCTGACCCTAAGGAATTACAGTATCTATGGGAACCTGAGGTATCCCCAGGCAGCACTATGGACGGCCGCCGGTGTTGAGATAAAGTGCATGCCCAGAACTCTTGACCGGAGCACACATACACTGAGTTATGATGGTCTGACTATTGGTGATTGGTACTATGTTTCAGTAGATGATGCTTACCAGAGTGGTTCATTCACGCTATGTATCGAGGACAAGCTTAACTATGATTATAAGGGCGGGGCATATGAAATTGTGACACCAATCCGATGGTGTTCTTCCGATGCTCAGTTCAGCAACTATTTTGGTACGCCGGATGAAAATCCCGGTTCCTGCTGGGCGGGAGGTGAAAATAAAAATATGTGGTTCAAATTCACAGCCATTTCTACCAATGTCAATATAGATGTAAAGAATGGTACAACTTTAGGAACTCTTTACGATTTGCAGGCCTCCCTCTGGAACGAGAACGGTGATGAACTTTCCTGTGCTTCCACAGAAGGAAATACAACGAATATTGCCCTTTTTTCTGATACCCTGACAATAGGAAATACATATTACATCTCTGTTGACGATAGCCAGAATCCCGGGACATTTTCTCTCTGCGTGGATGCTGATCCCCTGCATGCTACCCTGGTTGGGACCAAAGTAACCTGTAATGGAGCAGATGATGGAAGTGTTACAGTTAATACGGAAGGCGGGACCGGTGCAGGATACAGTTATTCCTGGTTAAGGGACGGAGTCCCCTTTGTGGGTGGCAGTTCCATATCAGGACTTGATCCGGCGGTTTATCAGGTGACAGTAACAGATATTGGTGATCCGGTTACAACTGTGGTGCTTTCCTATACAGTTACGGAAGACCCGCCGCTTACCCTTACACTTTCCAAAACTGATGACGGGTGTCCGGGTGATGGCAGCGGTACTGTTACTGCAACGCCCGGTGGTGGATCAGGTTTGGGATTCACCTACGTATGGTACAGAAACGATCTGCCCGTTGTGGATGTAACGTCCACTCTTCTTGGAGTTGATTCTTCAGAGTATAAAGTAATTGTGACCGATGCCGGTTCAGTTACGTGTACAATTACCGACAGTATTGTAGTATTGAACTCATACACTGAGTCTGTAGCTCCTACAGGATTTTCAATTGCCAACGACAATACTTGTGAAGGAACATCGAAAACTTTAAATGTTACCGGCGGCAGCCTGGGTGATGCTGCGGTATGGAGCTGGTATTCTGATCCTGGTTTTACAACAGGAGTGGGGATTGGAGCATCCATCTCAGTAGATCCTGCTGTAAACACGGCCTATTATGTGAGGGCTGAAGGACTGTGTAATACAACCTCTGCGGTAAATGACCTGGTGACTGTTCGCGTTCCTTCAACCGATCCTGCGGGGATCAATCTGACCAATGATAATACATGTGTTGGAATCAGCAAGACATTGACTGTGCTTGGCGGGAGCCTGGGTGACGGGGCTGACTGGCAGTGGTATTCGGATGCGCTGTTCACGGTCAGTGAGGGCAACGGGGTGTCGATCAGTGTTGATCCGGCCATGAGCACGACCTATTATGTACGTGCAGAAGGCGACTGTGGGAACACTAGTGCAGTGAGCCAGCTGGTAACGGTGAAGGTACCATCGACCGATCCTACCGGGATATCCCTTATCAATGATAATACCTGTGCGGGAACAAATAAGACACTGACTGTCCTTGGCGGGAGCCTGGG
>CAZIAU010000459.1:0-3499 GCA_964536755.1 uncultured Bacteroides sp.
GAGGAGGTGCTGGCCGAGATCAAAAGGGCAAAAGGCATTCATACTGTAAATGAGACGATGGTCCCGGTAAAACATGTTTTTGAACTGCAGGGTGTTCCGCAAATGAAAGATAGAGAGAAGAAATATTTAAAATAAATGGCAAAAAAAATAGGATTTATCGGATTTGGAGAGGTCGGTTCCCTGTTCGCAAAGGCGATGCATGAAAAAGGAGCAGAGATCTGTGTTTATGACCTTCTCCTGAACCAGCATGATGACACAGAGAAAATTAAGGAACGACTGGGGATTGACAGGATCCGGATCTGTTCACTGGATGAGGTTATCGCGACCAGCGACTATATACTATCAACGGTAACCACTCAGGTTGCCAGAAAAGTTGCTTCGGAGTGTTCAACGAAATTATCCCCTGGCAAGACTTATGTCGATTTAAATTCTACTTCACCGTCTGTGAAAGTTGAAATAAACGAAATAATAAGATCCTCGGGTGCCGATTTCGTTGAAGGTGCCATACTGGGCGCCGTGGGTGCTACCGGTGCTCAGACCAGGATACTGACAGCCGGGGAAAAAGGGGAGGAAATTGCGAAAATTCTTAATACCCTGGGACTGAATGTTGTTTACTATTCCCCCGAAATAGGAAAAGCATCCATGTTCAAAATGCTGCGAAGTATTTTTTCAAAAGGGCTGGAGAATATTATCATCGAACTTCTGATAGCAGGGAAAAGGGCCGGTATCGAAAAAGATTTATGGGAGGATATTACCGATTTTATGTCCGGGAAGCCATTTGAGAAAATTGCCTCGAACTGGGTCCGGACACATGCACCGGCACATGAAAGACGCTATCATGAAATGACACAGGTTGTGGAAACAATGCGGGAGATAGGAATCGAACCGGTTATGACCTCTGCAACGGAAGCTTTTTTTAAAAGATCGCTTGAGCTGGGATTTGCTGAAGAATTTTCAGAGAAACCCGACTCGCCCGAAAAAGTCATTGAATTTATGGAAAAGAAGCTTCAAATAAAATAGAGGATCGTATATGCAAATGATTTCCGACCTGTTAACCAGACTAAAAGCAAGTCCGCCCGCTGAAAATCCGCTGACCGATGAAAGTTTAATAAACAGTACATATAAATATTGGCGGACCAGAATTTTATACAGCAGTTTTTTCGCATACGCGGTCTTCTATTTCTGCCGGGTCAATATTTCCATGGCCATTCCGTCAATGGAAGAGTCTCTGGGTTATACAAAGGTACAGCTCGGTATTGTCCTGTCCCTGCTTCAGATTACATATGGACTGGGAAAGTTCGGGAACGGGATCCTGGCTGACAGGCTTAATCCACGTTATTTTATGGCGATCGGATTATTCGCATCCGCCATAATAAATATATTATTCGGACTACAGGTATCATTAATATTCCTGGCTGTTCTGTGGGGTTTTAACGGTTGGTTTCAAAGCATGGGGTTTCCCTCCGGGGCAAGATTGCTGAGCCACTGGTTCTCTCCTTCCGAGCATGGCTGGATGTTCAGCCTGTATGGTTGTTCCCATCAGGTCGGGGCTGCCCTCATATTGATTATTTCAGGTTATCTGGTGGAGCACCATTGGCGTGCCGGTGAAGGCTGGCAATACGTCTTTATTCTTCCCGGGATATTTGCTCTGTTTATTGCGTTCCTGGTCTTTAACCGTTTGCGGGATATTCCTTCATCCATGGGACTGCCCCCTGTTGAAAAATACCGTAAGGATATTACGGATAAGAAGACACTCGAAGCCGTGGAAAAACAGGTCAGTGTTAAAGAAACACTTCTAAAATATGTTTTGAATAATAAGTATGTATGGTTTGTGGCATTTGGGAATTTCTTTTTATACATAGCGCGTTACGGGGCACTGACCTGGGCACCTACCTATATAAATGAAGCAAAGGATGTCTCCATTGTGAAAGCGGGCGTGATCGTGGCGTTTTTTGAGATCATGGGCATTCTTGGTATGCTCAGTGCCGGCCGGATGTCGGATAAACTGTTTAAAGCAAGACGGGGACCGATCATGGCAATCTACATGTTCATTTTATCATTCGGACTCTATGCTTTCTGGATTGCCCCTCCCGGCAAACCACTTCTTTATATAGTATTGCTGGGTTTATGCGGATTCCTGGTATACGGGCCACTGATGCTGGTGAGCGTGGCCGCTATCAATTTTGCGGGCAAAAAAGCTGCAGCAACAGCAGCCGGGTTTACCGGTCTGTGGGGGTATATCGGAGCCACTTTATCCGGTATCGGTATCGGCTGGGCCGCACATAATTTCGGCTGGCACGTCGGATTTTCCCTGGTTGTTGCAAGCGGGATATTAAGTGGATTGTTTTTCGCGCTGACCTGGAGGGTAAAACCACGTTTTTTCGAGAATAAATAGCCCTGACCGGAATGAAAAGCTTCCGGAGCGGGTAAATAAAAAAAAGATAATGATGAAATTTTTTCTTAGCGTATCGATCATCCTGATTTATTTTACAGGAATGGGCAGTGCACAGGTTCAGCCCGGAGGTTATCCGGATTTTGCCCCTTATCAATTATCGGAAGCTTCTATGGATTACGACGATGGTATTGACCCCATGCAAAGCCGGCTTTTTCGTACAACTTCCCTCCGGGAACAGATCAATTTATCGGGATTCTGGGAGTTCATAGCTGACCCGGATGAAAAAGGTGATGACGAGAAATACTTCGAATCGTGGCCCGGTGCGGAAACAATGATGTGGATACCCGGCTCATGGAATGCAACCGCACGATACTGGCAATATTTAGGGCAGGCCTGGTACAGGAGAGCCCTTGAGATGCCGGGAAACGGTAACCTTCGGTTACGTTTTGACGGGGTTTTCTACTTTTGCCAGGTCTGGCTCGATGGTCTGATGATCGGGTCCCACGAAGGTGGTTATACCCCCTTTGAAATAATCGTCCCGGATCTGGAACAGGGTGAACATTGGATTGTTGTTAAAGTGAACAGTAAGCTCAGTTCTGAAACGGTACCTAAATATGATACTGACTGGTTCCCCTACGGGGGTATTTACAGGCCTGTTTATGCAGAGATAATACCTGATATCAGGATCCATAAAATAAAAGCCACACCCGAGATCAAATCTGACAAAAAAGTATTGATGAAGATTGAGGTGGAGGTCAGCAATATATCTGCACGGACGGTGAGCAGGGATCTGATCCCGATCCTTAATGGCAAAGAAATACCAGCGGTTTCCGTCAGATGCGGAAACGGGGTTTCCAATCATGAGCTGGAATTCGAAATAGAAAACTACAGATTGTGGTCCCCTAAAAACCCGTACCTGTACAGCCTCGGGATGGAATTAGGTCCTGATGAAGATGATCAGTTCACCAGGATAGGGATCCGTTCCTTCACTAAGGAGAGTTACAGGTTGTTTCTCAACGGCGAACCATTCAAATTCATGGGTGTGAACCACCATGATGATCATCCTGACTGGGGAAGTGCCATGCCCGCTGAGATCATCAGGAA
>CAZIAU010000460.1:0-3498 GCA_964536755.1 uncultured Bacteroides sp.
GAGGAACAGACTCGTCACTTGTACTGTTCCTGTCGAGGAAATTTCTGGGGAAGAGGGGAACCGTCGGAGTTATATCAAAGTCGGAAAGTTTGAAAACCAGGGATTTTGAACTTGCCCAGTCTTTCAGCAGTCAGTTTGACATCTCCATGGAAGTGATTAAAACCCGTGAGCTTGAGGATGAGCGTTACAGCGAAAATCCCATTGACCGATGTTTCTTCTGCAAGGACCATCTTTATGGTGACCTTCAAAAGATTGTTGATAAGTATCCCGGATACGTTGTGGTCAACGGTACCAATACGAATGACTTTACAGATTACCGTCCCGGATTGAAAGCGGCCGTAAAGTACAAAGTATACTCTCCGCTGGCAGAATGCGGAGTGACAAAAAATGAGATTCGGGAAATAGCCAGATATTATCAGCTTCCCAACTGGGATAAGCCGGCAAGTCCGTGCCTCAGTTCCAGAATACCTTATAATCATAAGATCACAAAAAAGAAGCTGGTTGAGATTGAAAGAGCGGAGGAGCTTCTGAATTCCTATGGATTTAACGATGTTAGGGTGAGGCACTATGGCGACTACGGCAAGATCGAGGTAAGGAAAGAGGATATCCCCATGCTCATGAATGTAAAGGGAGAGGTGCTTGGCCGGATCAGGGAGATAGGATTTAAGAAAATAGTGATCGATAAAGAGGGCCTTGTTTCGGGGAAAATGAACAGGGAAATAATGTAAGGGCATAGTAATGAAAATATTATATTATGATTGTTTTGCTGGGATCAGCGGAGACATGAACCTTGGGGCACTTGTTGACCTCGGGGTTCCGGCGGACTACCTGGAAACGGAGCTGGAAAAGCTCAATATTGAAGGATTCCGGCTGGATGTGGAACGGGATACGAGGAAGGGGATCAGCGGCACAAAGGTCACGGTAGTTATTGAAAATCCTGAGAATGAAAAGCACCGGCACCTGAGGCATATTGAAAAACTGATTAGAGACAGTTCTCTTTCTGAAGCTGTCAAATCAAAATCCCTGGCTATTTTTGACCTTATTGCAGAAGCAGAAGCCAGGGTCCATAACATATCCAGGGAGAAGGTCCATTTTCACGAGGTAGGTGCCCTTGACTCCATTGCAGACATTGTAGGGGCCGCCATCTGCCAGGATTACCTGGATGTGGATGAGATACATTGCTCGCCGGTGCAGCTGGGAGGAGGTTTTGTAAAATGTGCACATGGTCTGATGCCTGTACCGGCACCTGCCACTGCCGAGATCGTAAAATCAATCCCGGTACGGTCGGGACTGGTGGATTATGAAGCAACAACCCCAACAGGTGCGGCGATATTATCTGCAACAGTCGATCGTTTTACCTCTGAAACGGATTTGACAATTTCCAGGACCGGTTATGGAATAGGACAGAGAGATGGTGAGATCCCCAATGTATTGAGGGTTTACCTTGCTGAAAGCAATGGTCATGAGTCGGAGGATGCTATTGTTGAGGATGCTGTAATGCTGGAATGCAATATCGATGACATGAATCCTGAATGGTACACCCATGTTACCTCTGAATTATTTGAGGCCGGAGCGGCAGATGTCTGGCTTATACCGGTCATTATGAAAAAGTCAAGGCCCGCACATTTGCTTTCTGTCCTGTGTGACCGGGATTCGGCAGGCCGGATGAAGGAAATTATATTCACCGGGACATCCAGTATCGGCCTAAGGGAATATGTTGTTCGCAAGAACATTCTCCGCAGGGAGATTATCACTGTCAATACCCGTTTCGGAGATGTTGAAATTAAAAGAAGCTATTACAGGGGGAGGGTGGTTAATGAGAAACCGGAATATGAACAGTGCCTGAAGCTGGCCAGGGAATACGGAGTTACCCCCGAGGTGGTCAGCAGGGAAGTTTACAAGCATTTATAATGGACAAGAAAGAGATCAACCGGTTGCTGGATTCATTCAGCAGAGGAGAATTGAAAAAGGAAGAGATCGTTGAAAAATTCTACGTCCAGGGAGTGGACAACCTGGGATTTGCGTCAATTGATACCGATCGTGGCAGCCGGACAGGGATACCGGAAGTGATATATTCCAGCGGTAAAACACCGGAGCAGGTAGCTGAAATAGCCGTCAGAATGGAAAAGAAAGGCATACCTGTTCTGGCCACAAGGGCGGAAGAAAGTACTTTTTATGCGGTTAAGAAGAAGATTCCGGGCGCAATTTATCATAAAGAGGCAAGGGCCATTGTGCATCAGCCTGTTGAACCTGTGAAAAGCGAAGGTTATATTGCAATCGTCTCTGCCGGAACATCTGATATTCCTGTTTGTGAGGAGGCTGCTGTTACCGCTGAATTTCTCGGAAACCGTGTGGAGCGGATATATGATGTGGGAGTGGCGGGCATCCACCGTTTGTTTAACAGGCTGGACCTGATCCGGGGAGCAAGCGTTATAATTGTGGTAGCAGGTATGGAAGGCGCACTTGCCAGTGTTGTTGGAGGAGTTGTTGAAAGACCGGTAATCGGCGTACCCTGCTCCACCGGTTATGGTGCCAATTTCGGAGGAGTTACAGCCCTGTTGGCAATGTTGAACAGCTGTGCTACCGGGGTGAGTGTAGTGAATATTGATAATGGTTTCGGGGCAGCATGCCAGGCACATTTGATAAATAGGGTTAATAATTAGTTTACTGTGCTCTGCACTATATACTTTGCACCGTGCACTACGCACTTTTTTGTAACGGACTAAAAGAATAGATATGAGTGAATTACATGTACTGGTAATGTCAGCTGCTACCATCGGGATAATCCATACTCTTCTTGGTCCCGATCATTATTTGCCATTCATCGTATTGAGTAAAGCACGGAGGTGGAGCCGTACCAGGACATTATGGATAACTTTCATATCCGGGATAGGCCACGTAGGCGGTTCTGTTATCCTCGGCCTTATCGGTATTGCCATGGGTATCAGCCTTAATAAGATGGAAGCTATTGAAGCGAACAGGGGAAATATTGTCGGATGGATGCTTATTGTATTCGGAGTTTTATACAGTGTTTATGGACTTTATAAATATATCAAGCGTGGGGCGCATGTTCACTTACCTTCTTTCCTGCGTCCCAGATCCATAAGGCATAAAGATCTTCACCTTGCTGAAAGTGACCTGGAGAAGAACGGGAACGCTGGAAGGCTTACCCCGTGGATCTTGTTCCTGATATTTGTCTTTGGTCCGTGCGAAGTTTTAATTCCAATGCTGGTCTACCCGGCAGCAGAACATAACGGGATTGGTGTTTTCCTCGTGGCACTTGTATTCGGTATTGCCACCATCGGTACCATGATGCTGGTCGTATTTCTAGGTTATCAGGGATTTTCTCTGATCAGATTCAAAGGAAAGGAATATCAGTTCCACCTGTTTGCTGGACTGATCATCCTGCTGGCGGGAGCGGGAATGCAGTTCCTGGGACTGTAATGCATCCCTGACAGCGAAATCTCAATCGTGTGCTGCCGCCGGCAGAATGGGCCG
>CAZIAU010000461.1:0-3487 GCA_964536755.1 uncultured Bacteroides sp.
ATAAAAAAAGAGACAGACTGATCATCGTATTGCCTTTGTTAATCAGTTTAACTCTTATCGTGGGTATCCTGGTAGGTAACTGGATCACAGGGATACGCATAAGGGGTATTGTTACCGATGAGGTAAGAAAACAAAAATTCTCTATCCGGCCCGGGATAAATTCCGGCTCTGGATTTTCGCTGACCCCCAAATCCAACAAGATATCCTCGGCCCTTCAGTATATAATTAATGAATATGTGGATACCGTGAATGTGGACAGCCTGAACGAATCAGTAATGCCGGCACTGCTGGAAAATCTGGATCCGCATTCTGTTTACATTCCGGCCAGCGAATTTCAGAGATATTCAGAACCTCTGGTGGGGAATTTCAGCGGCATAGGTGTTTCATTTAATATGACCGATGATTCAGTAGCCATTATTAATACCATTCCCAATGGCCCCTCCGAAATGGTTGGAATTCTGCCCGGTGACAGGATCATCAGGGTCGACGATTCGCTGGTTGCCGGTGTGAATATGCCAAGTGACGATATCGTAAAAATGCTTAAAGGGCCCAAAAATACGGTGGTAAAGGTTACTGTCTACAGGAGGGAGACTCCCGCACCCATCGATTTTGAAATTACAAGGGATGATATTCCCATCTACAGCGTGGATGTGGCATACATGATTGATGACAAAACGGGTTACATAAAGATCAGTCAGTTCGCTCAGACCACATACCGGGAATTCATGCAGGCTGTTGAAAAACTGAAAGCGAAGGGGATCGAAAAGCTGATCCTCGATCTGAGAAGAAATGGTGGAGGGATCATGGAAGCGGCCATCATGATTGCTGACCAGTTCCTCGAGGAAGGACAACTCATTGTTTATACGGAGGGCCGCACCCGGCCAAGAGAAAATGACTATGCCACTTCAAGGGGGGCCCTCAAGGATGACAAGCTGGTGGTGCTCATCGATGAATCGAGTGCTTCAGCCAGTGAAATTCTGGCCGGTGCCATTCAGGACAATGACCGTGGCCTGATAATAGGGCGCAGATCCTTCGGTAAAGGTCTTGTCCAGGAAGAGATGCGGTTCACAGATGGTTCGGCACTCAGGCTTACAGTTGCCAGGTACTATACACCCACAGGCAGAAGCATTCAGCGCCCCTACGAGAACGGAAAGGAAGATTATTATCATGACTTCAGTGAGCGGATCATGCGGGGAGAGATGGAACACAAGGACAGTATTAAGTTTGATGACTCTCAGAAATTTGTTACTCCCGGTGGCAAGATAGTATATGGCGGCGGTGGCATTATGCCTGACATATTCGTTCCTGTAGACACAATTGGCGCATCTGTATATTATAACAAAGCAAGAAGTATGGGGCTTATGTACCGGTTTGCCTTTTATTATACCGATCTTCAACGGTCATCCCTGGAACAATATACAACCGCTGGTGATATTGAGGATTATCTCGATGATCAGGATATCCTGCCACAATTTATAGATTACGCCAAAGAGAAGGGACTCCAACCCGATTATGGGGATATCCGGACATCGGAGCATATTCTGACCAAGACTATCATAGCTTATATAGCACGCAACATAATTGATAATGAAGGTTTTTATCCTATCATTGCCGAAATTGACAACACTTTGCAGGTAGCTATTGATACCATTTCTGCTCTTTGATCAGAATCCCGATTAAACCTTTCTGCATTTGCATCATCATAGAAGCAAATCGATTATTATTTGTTCACAAAAGAAATACACATTATGAAAAACAATCGTATAAAAACAGCAGGTGTAGCATTGCTGGCAGTGGTTATGCTGACAGGGATAAACTTTGAAGCATTTGGACAGAATGGCCGGGGCATGGGGCCCTGTGGAGAGGGATTTGGACCGGGACCAAGGGTTAATGGTGTGCAAAACGGACAGGGACATTGGACCCACAGTGGAAGATATTATCGTGGTCAGGGTTTTTGCCCGGGTCAGTGGGCAGGAGAATTTTCACAACAATATTTACCGGACCTTACTCCTGAACAACAGGAAGCGATGAAGGCTCTCCGGTTGGAACACTTTAAAGCCATGAAACCTTTAAAGAATAAAATGGCTGAACTTAAGGCCAGGGAACGAACCCTCATGTCTGAAGAAAAAGTGGATATGAAAGCACTGAACAGTGTCATTGATGAACAGACAAACCTGTTGAATAAAATTAAAAAGCTCCAGGTTGAACAAAGGTTGAAAATGAAGGAAAACCTTACAGATGAGCAAATCATGATACTGGAGCAACGAAGGTCACACTTTAGAAGCAGAGGCGGGGCTTAATTGCCCGGAAGGATTATCTGGTTTCAAGTGTTTTGAGTTTTTCACTGCAGGGTAAAAACCCTGCAGTTTTTTTTCAAAATCAATCAGCTGGTCAAGGTCCCGATATATCCCTGATCATGGTCACCATGGTTTCCACGACCCTGTCCGGTTCCTCCAGAAATCCCATATGTCCGCTCTGTTCCAGTCTAAGGACAGTTGCATGAGGAGCAAGCCCGGCAAGTTTATCAAATACCTCAACCGGAATATAATTATCTTTCATCCCGCCTATTAACAAAAGGGGGATACCTGGATTCTGCAGTACTGGGGTTCTGTCGGGGCGTTCCTTCATCCCGTTCAGAATGGCCACTATTCCCTCATCGGTACTGGTCATCGCAACTCTCTTTGCCATGTTTACTTCATCTTCCATTCTTTCCAGGTTCATATCGGCAAAACTTTTGGGAATATTGACATTAATGATCTGACGTTTTTTCCCTTTGAGTACCAGGCTGATCTCCCTCTCCCGGTTTTTTTTCTTCTCCTCACTATCCTTAAAACAGGTGGAATGGAACAATGAATAGCCATACAACCTGTCCGGATAAATATCTGCAAAAGCCACTGACACATATCCCCCCATGGAATGTCCCACGAGAAATATCCTTTCAATTCCCTCGTTATCCAGAACCGAACATACCGAACCGGCCAGGTCATCCATACTATGGGTTCTTCCCCAGGTACCCGAGTTTCCGTGACCCGGAATATCCATCGTAATCACCCTGAATGCGGGTTCGAGCCTTCGGGCAAAGCTCTTCCATATCTCACCGGTTTCCAGGTAACCATGTAAAAGCAATATGGATGGCCCATTTCCCCTGCATTTATATACTACTTTCGTGTTCCGGTAGATAATCTGTTGCTGTGTCTCTTTCATTATAATGCGTTCATAATTTCCTCAATCTCTTCTGCTTCAACAGGAATATCATCCAGCAGGTCCACGGGTCCCTCTTCGGTGATCAATAAGTCGTTCTCAATCCTTATCCCTGTTTTTTCGGCCGGAATATAGATAGCCGGCTCCAGTGTGAGAACCATCCCGGACTCCAAAGGCGCGCTCCTGTCAAATGGGTCATGCACATCCAGTCCAAGTGAATGTGAGCTACCATGCACCAGGTACTTTTTCCACATGGGCCCTTCAGGATTTTGTAATTTGGCTTCCT
>CAZIAU010000462.1:0-3479 GCA_964536755.1 uncultured Bacteroides sp.
CCGTTCTCAAGGGTTACCTGGAACAGGTGATCAGAAATCCCGACAGGAAGCTCTCCCCGGTCTGGATGGATGGATTCAAAGGTATCCTGGATGCTTATCTGGGAAATGACCCGGTTAAATTTGCCTTTGAAGGGACCTCTTTTACTCCCCGTTCCTTTGCTGACGGACTCGGGCTTGATCCCGATGATTATATTTTCATCGGTTCGTATACTCACCATCCATTTTATGAAGATTTTATCATTGAGGTGCCTGATAACTGGCTATGGAGCAGCATTAAAAACATACCCTTGAATGAGATGATGGAAGTAATAAACTATGCACTTGAAAATGGGTATTCGGTGTGCTGGGATGCTGATCATGCGGAGAAGGGATTTGAATGGAAAATGGGAATGGCATTGGTCCCGTCGGAGGACTTCAGAGATCTGAGTGGATCTGAACGTGCCAGGTGGGACCTGCTTTCCGAGAAGGAACAGCAGGATCTATTTTATGATTTTTCCATTCCAAGGAAAGAGAAGGTAATAACCCAGGAGTTACGTCAGGCAGGTTTTGATAATTACACAACGACGGATGAACACCTGATGCATATTACAGGTACAGCTGTTGATGAAAAGGGGAAGAGGTTTTATAAAGTTAAGAACTCATGGGGTACCGGGAATATATATCAGGGGTACCTTTACGCTTCTGAGTCATATATAAGGGCTAAAACCATTTTTATTATGGTCCACAGAAATGCGATTCCACCAGATATTGCCGGCAGGCTGGGTATATAGGCGTCAGTTCCGGCACATGCCCCGTTCCCGGTATACAGGTAAATTTTATCTTCTGGCAATGTTGATAATTTGATTTCTCTTATCACGCCAACCGTATAACTTTGTACGGGACAGTGCCAGCGCAATTGACTCCCCTGTAGCACAGTTGCGGGGGGACCGGGCCTGCGAGCCCGGCGAAGCCAATGCGATCGTGCAATTCAACTTCTTGATGATGAAGAATAACCCGTTGCAGATAACCATCCTGGTTGTATTGTTACTGTTTTTTGGTATTTTCCGGACTGGAGATCAGGATTCTCTTCTGGAATTTGAACCTGCATTTCCGGAAATTCCTGAATTTCTGGGAACAGGTGCTGAATGGGCGGATTCGATCATGAAAAATCTCTCACTGGACGAAAGGATTGCCCAGATGATAATGGTTCAGGCGTACTCCAGCCTGGGGAATGAACATGAAAAAGATGTAGCCAGACTGATTGCCAGGTACGGGGTGGGCGGGGTGATCTTTTTCCAGGGAGAACCTGTTCATCAGGCGCAGATGACCAACCTTTTCCAGCAAGAATCAAGAGTTCCGCTCCTAATTGCCATTGACGGTGAAACCGGACTGGGTATGCGCCTTGATAAAACTATAACCTATCCAAGGCAGATGGCCCTGGGAGCCATATCAGACAACAGCCTGATTTATCAGCTGGGAGGTGAGATAGCCGGTCAAATGAAAAGATTGGGAGTCAACATGAACTTCTCCCCTGTAGCTGATATCAATAATAACCCGGCCAACCCGGTAATTAACACACGGTCTTTCGGGGAAGAGCGTGAGAATGTAACTGAAAAGGTCATTGCAATTATGAGGGGGATGCAGGATAACGGGTTACTGGTGACTGCCAAGCATTTTCCCGGGCACGGGGATACGGAAAGCGATTCACACCAAACCCTGCCTGTTATTAACCACAACAGGAACAGGCTGGATTCACTGGAACTCTATCCTTTCAGGGAGTCCATTCTGAGAGGACTGACCGGAATTATGGTTGCACATCTGAGCGTACCCACCCTGGACAGCAGGGAAAACCTGGCCACCTCAGTTTCCCGGCCGGTGGTCACAGAGCTGTTGAGGGGTGAACTGGGTTTTAAAGGGCTGGTTGTCACAGATGCGCTTAATATGAAGGGGATCAGTCAGTATTTCGAACCCGGGGAGAGAGAAATTGAGGCGGTTAAGGCGGGGAATGATATTTTGCTTATGCCTTCTGATGTGGGGAAGGCCATATTATACATTAAACGTGCGGTCAGAAGGGGTGAGATTAACGAGGATCAGATTAACGAAAGTTGCCACCGGATCCTCCAGGCCAAATACTGGTGCGGATTAAGTGCATATAAGCCGATAAAGACAGATTCTCTTCTGGTTGATCTTAACGATCCGGTTTATGGTACACTTCACCGGAAACTCGTGGAGCACTCGCTGACCCTGGTAAAGAACAGTGACTCGGTTATACCTCTGAAACATCTTGAGAGTGTGAGACTTGCCACGGTTACTGTAGGTCTGCAACCGGTGCCGGACCTTTGCCGGATCACGGATCTCTATCTCGAGGGATCACATTTTAGCCTGTCCGCATATGCAGATTTACAGACCAGACTGGATTTGCTGACCCAGCTCCGGGATTTTAATACTGTTATTGTACATATTCTAAATACAAGTTCTTATGCATCAAAGAGTTATGGTATATCAGATGAGACTGTTGATTTTATAGACCGCCTGGATAGCACAACAACTCTCATATTGAACGTGGCAGGTAGTCCCTATTGTTTGAACCGTTTTCCCTGCCTGGATCATCTGGATGCTATTATTATCTCCTGGGATGATAATCCCCTGAACCTTTCCCTGGTTACACAGGGGGTCTTCGGCGGTATTTCAATGACCGGAAGACTTCCGGTTTCTGCCAGGATAGCAAAGGCCGGGAGCGGGATATCAACAGGCAAACCTCTGCGCCTGGGGTACGGTGAGCCTGTCGATGTGGGTCTGGACCCGGATACGTTGATCAGGACGGAGGAGATTATTGAAAGGGCCATTGGCCAGAAGGCTTTTCCGGGTTGCCAGCTTCTGGTGGCCCGGAAAGGAAAAGTAATATGGCATAAGGCATACGGATATCATACCTACCGGAACAGGGACCAGGTCAGACTTTCAGATATTTATGACCTGGCGTCGATAACAAAGATTGCTTCTACAATGGCCGCTCTGATGAGGCTCAGGGACCAGGGAAAATTCCATGAGGATTCCCTCCTTGGATCGTACCAGCCTGTTCCTGACAGCTGCAATAAGGCAGGTCTTCTCGTAAGTGATGTTCTGAAACACCAGTCCGGAATGGTGGCATGGATACCTTTCCATTATGCCACACTTGAACCTTTGGACAGTTCACAGAGCCTTATCAGTACCAGATGGTCACATAATTATCCTTTAAAGATTGGGGATGCGGCCTACGCTAACAAGAATGTAAAATATACTGACTCTACTTACCAGGATTATTATTCACCCGGGTTTCCTTACCAGGTGGCTGATGATCTCTACCTGAGGAAGGATTACAGGGACTCAATATTACAGTGGATATATAACTCCGAATTGATATCACCGGAGTACAGATACAGCGGTCTGGGATTTTATATCTTTCATCAGATTATAGAAGACATCACAGATACCCTTCTCTATCCGTATGTCTGGAATAATTT
>CAZIAU010000463.1:0-3476 GCA_964536755.1 uncultured Bacteroides sp.
AGTACATCCATGGTTTCCTCACTTTTCTGTTCTCTCACATCATAGCGGATCATATCGTTCCAGGGAGCTATTACATGAAAGCCCGGGATATAAATATTCTCCTTGTCCAGTCCACCACTGAATTTTTTAAAAATCACACCACGTTCACCCGGTTCCAGCACATAAAACATCTGGCTGCCGAAGATGATCAGAAGCACAACAATAGCAACCACACCTATGATAATAATTTGCATTCGTTTCATATCAATTGATTTTGGGATTGTCAGTAAGTATTTTCATACCAGCTGTAAAAATACACTATTTTTATCGATAATGTACTACAGAGATTGTAATGAACGCCATATCACCTGCAGATCTCATACTGAATAAGGATGGCAGCATCTATCATCTGCATCTTTTACCCGGGGATATTTCTGACACTATTATCCTGGTTGGGGACCCGGGCAGGGTTCATCAGGTTTCTTCACATTTCGAATGTGTTGAAATTGAGAAGGCGAACCGTGAGTTCCTTACCCACACAGGATTATATAAGGGCAAAAGACTCAGTGTGCTTTCTACCGGGATAGGGACGGACAATATCGATATTGTACTCAATGAACTGGATGCCATCGTGAACATGGACCTGAGGACCAGGACCTTCAGAGATGAACATATGAAATTAAAGCTGATCCGGATTGGTACTAGCGGGGCCCTTCACCCGGATATTAAGCCCGGATCCTATATCAGGACCCGGATTGCCGGTGGATTTGACGGATTATATCACTTCTACCAGGATGATAAACAAATTAATCTCCATGACCTGGCCGAATCATTTATGCATTTCACAGGCTGGAAGAAAAATATGTCCGATCCATATTTTGTGGAGGGATCTGCCCGGTTACTCAACCTTTTCCCTGATATTGATTTCTTTTCGGGAATCACTCTTTCCACTCCAGGATTTTACGCACCACAGGTCCGCTCCATCAGGTTGGCCCCATTTGATAAGTTGCTTATACAAAAATTAAGTTCCTTCACTTTCAATGGTATGCGTATCAATAATTTTGAGATGGAAAGTTCAGCTCTTTATGCCCTGGCTGCATTGCTGGGCCATGAGGCTGCAACCTTATGTGTGGCTGTTGCAAACCGCATAACAGAGGAGTTCCTGGTGGATTATAAACCGGTTATTGAAAAGTTAATTGTACTGACCCTGGATAATCTGGTACTCAATGACTGAACCTGAACACAGGGAACTGGAGGCCTTGATGAACCTTCTTGAGGATCCCGACAACCTGGTATCTGACCCTGTATCACACCGCCTGATCCAGATGGGGGAAGAGGTTGTGGTACCCCTGGAACGAAGGTGGGAAGCAACCCTGAAACCTGAATTGCAGGAAAGGATTGAAAATGTGATCAAACAGATCCAGTTCAATCTCCTGTTAAGGGACATGGACAGGTGGAAAGCCTCCGGCGGGAATGACCTTCTGTACGGTGCATTCCTTGTAGCCCGTTTTCACTATCCGGACCTGGAGTATGAATCGCTTAATGAGAGAATTGAAAAAATAAAGCGGGATATCTGGCTTGAATTGAATAATGAACTGACCGCTCTGGAGAAGGTCAAGGTGATCAATTATTTCCTTTATGAGATCCATAAATTCGATAAAAGTCTGAAAAAGGCCAGTACTCCGCAGCTTTACCTGGTGAATCATGTCCTGGACACCCGAAAAGGAAGTCCTGTATTGCTGGGACTTATTTATGCCGAACTGGCCAGAAGGCTCAATCTGCCAATTTACGGAGTGAATCTTCCAAGGAATTTTGTTCTCTGTTATTTTGACCAGGATTTTCCTGACGATCCAAATGGTATTTTGTTTTATATTAATCCAAATGATAACGGAACCCCGCTGGGTGTCAGGGAACTGAAACATTTCCTGAGCCAGCTCAGGATCGAGGAAAAGGATTTGTACTTCGCACCCTGCTCAAATACGGAGATCATTGAACGCCTGATCGTCAATCTTCAGTATGCCTACGACCGGTCGGGGCAACCGGACAAGGCGCTTTCCCTGAAGCAACTGCTTCGCAGTAACGGTGCATAGTGCATAGGTGGCGCATAGTAAAGTGCACAGTACACTGTGTACTACGCACTGAAGTAGGATAGATACCACTTTACAAATTTTTCGATCCCGATTTCAACGGGAGTATGGGGACTATAACCATAATCCCTGGCCAGAGATGAGACATCAGCCCATGTTTTTTCCACATCCCCTGGTTGGATCGGCATCATCTCCATAACAGCTTTTTTTCCCAGTGCTTTCTCAATGGCCTCAATAAAGTCGGTGAGTTTAACCGGGCGGCTGTTTCCAATATTGTAAATCCGAAAAGGTGCTGATGACGAAGATGGATCCGGATCGTCAGGATTCCAACCGGGTGCAGGCTCCGGCGGTTCACCGGAAACCATTTTTTCCATTCCCTCCACAATATCGTCCACGTAGGTGAAATCCCGTTCCATTTTACCATGATTATAGACCCGGATCGGTTCCCCGTTCAGGATGGCCTTTGTAAAAAGGAATAGTGCCATATCGGGCCGGCCCCAGGGTCCGTAAACTGTAAAGAAGCGAAGACCTATTGTCGGAATTCCGAAGAGATGACTGTAAGTATGCGCCATCAGTTCATTGCTTTTTTTGCTTGCGGCATACAGGCTAACCGGGTGATCCACATTGGAACTGACCGAAAAAGGCATTTGCTTGTTTAGTCCGTAAACACTGGACGAACTGGCATAGATCAGGTTGTTCACCGGGTGGTGTCTGCATGCTTCCAGAATATTCAGGAAGCCTGTAATATTACAATCAACATAGGCGGCAGGATTTGTAAGGCTGTACCTCACCCCTGCCTGGGCAGCCAGATTCACCACTATATCAAAGTTCCTGTTTGCAAAAAGCTCCCGGATTGCTTCTTTATCCTCCAGCTGAATCTGAATGAAAGAGTAGTTTTTGCTTTTGTCACTTGATACCAGCTGATTATAGGAAATTTCACCGGGTGAGATCCCGGCGTGGTTCAACCTTGCAAATTTCAACTCAACATCATAATAATCATTGATTGAATCGAGACCGGTTACATGGAATCCCTTTTCAACCAGTTTATTTGCCAGGTGAAATCCAATAAATCCGGCTGTTCCTGTTACTAATACCTTCTTCATTACTTGGCATAACTGATTGCACGCGTTTCTCTTATCACAGTGATCTTAACCTGTCCCGGATAGGTCATCTCATCCTGGATCTTCCTGGCTATATCAAATGAAAGGCTCTCTGCCTCTTTATCAGTTACTTTTTCACTTCCCACGATTACCCTCAGTTCACGCCCTGCCTGAATTGCATAAGTTTTTAAGACACCCGGGTATGACAGTGCCAGTGCTTCCAGTTCTTTCAATCGCTTGATGTAGGATTCAACAACCTCCCTCCTCGCACCCGGACGGGCACCAGAAATGGCATCACATACCTGTACTA
>CAZIAU010000464.1:0-3473 GCA_964536755.1 uncultured Bacteroides sp.
CGCATGCAGGCTATATTTTAATTCCATCCTTCATGAAAAACAATGGTAAAAAAACAGAAGATTTTTCTCCCCGCGAAAAGGCAGAAAAGATAGGTGTTGAATCACAAACTGAATTAATTTGTCGCTGGCTTCCGGATGGAACAATCACTTATGTAAATGATGCTTACTGCAAATACTTTGATAAGAAGCGTGAAGAATTTATCGGAAAGAAATTTACATCACTAATTCCGGAAGAGGACCATCCCCTTTTGAGCGCATATATTGCTTTGTTAAGTCTTTCTGACCCGTTTCAAACAGTTGAGCATAGCGTGATTAAAGCCAATGGTGAGATACGATGGCAACAATGGAATAACAGGGCATTCTATAATTCAGAGAATCAATTAACAGAGTTTCAGTCTGTCGGAAGTGACATCACCGAACGCAAGCAAGCCGAGGCAGCATTGCAGAAGGAGAGAGATGACTTACGCAATTCAATGGATAAATGCCCTGTCGGGATTCGTATTGTTACAACAGAGGGAGATACGATCTATGTAAATCAGGCTACACTCGATTTCTATGGATACGATAGTCTCGAGGAACTGAAAAAAACACCTCTAAAGAATCGCTATACACAGGAAAGTTATGTGCAGGCTCAAAAAAGAAAGCAACAAAGAGAAAACGGTGATTTCAGTGCCACCGATTATGAAATCAGCATTATCCGGAAAGATGGAGAGATTCGCCATCTCGAGGTTTACCGAAATGAAATTTATTGGAACGGCTTCCCGCAGTTTCAGGTCATTTACGTTGATAACACCAAGCGCAAGGTAGCGGAGGAAAAACTGAAAGTTGCTCTTTCCAAATACAAAACCTTGTTTGAGTGTTTTCCACTGGGTATTACTGTATCGGATGAAGAAGGCAAAATTGTGGAAAGCAACGCCAAAGCTGAACAATTGCTGGGGTTACCTGGCGCCGAGCATATAAAACGCAATATCGACAGTCGGGATTGGCATATTATCCGCCCGGATGGAACAACCATGCCAGTTGATGAATTTGCCAGCGTACGTGCATTGAACGACAAACGAATCTTGAAAAATGTGGAAATGGGTATTGTCAAGCCAGATAACACTATCACCTGGATCAATGTCACCGCTGCCCCGTTGCCACTGAAAGGACACGGTGTTGTCATTATCTATCACGACATTACCCCATGCAAGCAGTCGGAAAAAATCATCAGGGAGAAAGAAGAAAAATTACAGTTTGTTTTGAGTAGCGTACCCATGACAATTTTTATGACAGATAAACAGGGTGTCTTTACATTGCATGAAGGAAAAGCATTAAATGAAGTCAGGATGAAACCGGGTGAAAATGTCGGAGTTTCAGCATTTGATCTATATCATTCATTATCCTTTAAAGAACATTCAGGTAAAGAATTGAAAGGTGAGGATGTTTTAAATCGTGTATTAACCGGCGAAACAGTATCCGGCATAACAGAGTTGAGAGGAGTCTATTTCGATAATCATATTGCACCTGTTCGGGATGAAAATCAGAAAATTACAGGGATTATGGGCATCGCATGGGACATAACCAAACGCAAGCAGGTGGAAAAAGCGCTCAGCGAGAGCATGATCCGCTACCGTGAACTTTTCGAACACATCAACAGCGGTGTGGCTGTCTATGAGGCCATTGACGACGGAACGGACTTCATCTTCAAGGATTTTAACCGTGCAGGCGAGAAAATCGATAACGATAAGCGTGAAAGGCTTATAGGTAAAAGAATTTCCGAGGTACGGCCTGGAATAAAGGAGTTTGGATTGTTTGAAGTGTTCAGGCGGGTATGGCTA
Organism: uncultured Bacteroides sp.; assembly: GCA_964536755.1. Taxonomy (GTDB): domain Bacteria; phylum Bacteroidota; class Bacteroidia; order Bacteroidales. Next base: position 1,821 of record CAZIAU010000464.1, read on the forward strand.
ACGGGGAAACCGGAATATGTCCCTCCGACAATGTATATGGATGAAAAGGTTTCGGGATGGTACACAAATTTCATTTATAAACTTCCTTCAGGCGAGATTGTGGCAGTATTCGAGGATGTCTCGAAACAAAAACAGGTTCAGGATGATTTAATAAAAACCCATGAAATGTTGAAAGAGCTTTACATATACCAGGATGAGGCAATAGAAAATGAACGGAAAGTTATTGCAAGAGAGATTCATGACGAATTAGGACAAATGTTATCTGTATTTAAGATTGATTTAAGCTGGACCAAAGCTAACTATGAAAACAGAAAGGAAGTAATAAGAAAAATAGATAGTATGACTGGTATTGTGAATGACGCAATAAAAACAGTTCAAAGAATTTCATCCAATTTGCGTCCGGGTTTACTGGATGATTTGGGTTTAATTCCTGCTATCGAATGGTTTTGTCAGGAATTTGAGAAGAGGTCGGGTATTAAATGCCACTTAAAACTGGATGATTTTGAATTCTCCGATGAGAAAAAAAATCTTGCATTATTTCGCATACTTCAGGAAGCAACTACAAATGTTATGCGTCATTCACATGCAAAAAATGTATATATACAATGTATCAGGGGAGAGGATTCCATTTTTCTGGAAATTATTGATGATGGAAAAGGGATTATACAGGAAAAAATGGACTCCTCAAAGTCTCTGGGTTTGATTGGTATGCGGGAAAGAGTTAAACAGTTTGATGGCAGTCTTGATATTAAATCCACAAGAAATACAGGAACCAAATTAGGTGTTCATATTCCAATTAATTGAATTACAGATTTGCTAATTGGACTTTATCAGCAAACCCTATTTGGCTATATGTTTCATTTGAAGAAACAATATTCTCTTCATCATTTACTTCATTTACTTCATTAGGTTCAGGGTTGAATGGCAGGGTAAAAGAAAATTTTGAACCTTTCCCTTCTTCACTCTCGACCCAAATTTTACCGTCATGTTTTTCTACAAATTCTTTGCAAAGCAATAAGCCTAATCCGCTGCCCTTTTCATCTGCTGTGCCTTTTGTTGTATGAACCTGACCCATATCAAAAAGTTTTGCCATGTTATCCGGATTCATGCCTATTCCATTATCCGAGACAGATATAATAACATATCCGGAATTTCCATCAGCATCAATATTTATTTCCCCTCCATTGTTGGTAAATTTAATCGCATTTGAAACAAGGTTTCTGACTATTGTTTTTAACATATCAATATCAGCAAAAATATTTATCTGGTCCTGTGCAGAATATTTGATTATGATGTTTTTAGTATCAGCAACCGGCATCATTTTTTCAAGTACATTCTTGCAAAGATCTGAAAAAATCAAATCCTGCGGTTTAAAAGGAAATTTGCCTTGTTGTGTTCTTGCCCAAATCAACAGGTCCTCCAGTAAATTAAAGGTGCTTTGTGCTGTTTTATTAATATCACCTGCCATATTTTTAATCTCGTCAATATAGAACTCCTGAATGTGTTCTTTTAATAAATCAGATAAACCAAGAAGTGCAGTAAACGGACTTCTTAAATCGTGAGAAAGAATAGAAATAAAACGGTCTTTGTCAACATTCATTCTTTTTAATTCTGTATTTAATTCCAATATTTGATTTTCAACATTTTTTCTAC
>CAZIAU010000465.1:0-3469 GCA_964536755.1 uncultured Bacteroides sp.
ACACACCCCCTACACCAAACCCCAGAAAAAAACCCATAGCCTGCAACCACTCAAAAATTGAAACTGAACTTACTTCCAGCCACCTGTTCTGTGCCGCAGCAAAAACTTCAAAATCATAGGTCAGGGCAGATGTAAAACTCAAATCACCTCCGCAGAGCTGAACAATCCGGTAAGGTAATCCCAGTTCTTTTATTATCTCCTCCACATGATCTACCATTTCATTGAGGGCTTCATAGGATGCAGATGGATGCTGGATCTGAACAATTTCAACTTTATCGAACTGGTGCACACGGTTAAGCCCCCTGACATCTTTCCCGTAAGAACCCGCTTCACGCCTGAAACAGGGTGTGTATGCAGTGTTTTTTACCGGGAGATCCTCCGCCTGCAGGATTACATCGCGATAAATGTTGGTAACCGGGACCTCGGCCGTGGGTATCAGATAGAGGTTGTCACCTGTCACATGATACATCTGGCCCTCTTTATCGGGAAGCTGCCCGGTTCCGAACCCGGATGCCTCATTGACCATCAGGGGAGGCAGGATCTCCTCATAACCCGCATCAATATTTTTGTCCAGGAACCAGGAAATAAGTGCACGCTGGAGCCTCGCCCCTTTTCCCCGGTACAAAGGGAATCCTCCCCCGGTGATCTTCACGCCAAGATCAAAATCCATCAAATTATATTTATCACCGAGCTCCCAGTGGGGAAGGGCATCCTCTCCCAACCGGGGAAGTGATCCTCCTTCACGAATGATCTTATTGTCCTTTTCACTGTTTCCAACCGGGACAGAGGGGTGTGGAATATTGGGTACCTGTACCAGTAATTCGTTCAGTTCCCCGGTGACCTCCTGCAGGATATTCTCCAGTGAATCCAGTTCCTTTTTGATGGCTGAAGTCCGTCTCTTCAGTTCATCTGCTTTTTCCTTTTCACCCTGCCTGAAAAGTATGCCTATCTCTTTGCTGATCTGATTCAATTCAGCCTGCAATCCATTGGTCTTTACCTGCAGTGCCCTTCGTTCATCATCTTTGGAAATGATCCGGTCGATCATTTCAGGATGATTGAAATTCTTGATCTTCAGTCTCTCAATAACAGTCTCCCTGTTATCTCGAATAAACGGGACGGTCAGCATATTATAAATAAAAAACCTGTAAAACACATTAAAGGTAGTGCATTACAGGTAAAAGGTATATATTATTTTGAAATTCTTAGTTTTCCGCCGGCTCTATGGAAACAAAAGATTTGTTATCCCTTTTTTTGGTGAATTTCACGCTACCGTCAATCATTGCAAAGAGTGTGTGATCCTTTCCTATACCTACGTTTTTTCCCGGATGGTGAACTGTACCTCTTTGTCTTACAATAATATTTCCGGCTTTTACTACCTGTCCTCCATAAAGTTTTACACCAAGTCGTTTGCTCTCTGATTCACGACCGTTTCTTGAACTTCCAGCTCCTTTCTTATGTGCCATAACTCTATTTATTAACTTTTTTCGAAGCAGTTTTTTTCGCTCCGGGTTTTACTTCCTTCGGTTGTTTGGCTGCAGTGGCTGCCTTGGTAGCTGCAGGTTTTTTCGTTGCAGTGGCTGCCTTGGTTGCTGCAGGTTTTTTCGTTGATGTGGTTTCTTTTGCCGCAACTTTCTTTTCAACAGGATGCTCGGCAGAAGCCGGCTTCGAAGCGCTCTTTTCAGAAATGGTTTCAATCTGCACCTGGGTCATGTATTGCCTGTGACCGTTCAGTTTTTGATACCCTTTTCTTCTCTTCTTCTTAAAGACCAGCACCTTGTCAGCCTTCATATGAGAGAGAATTTTTGCGGTTACTGAAGCACCTTTTACTACCGGATCCCCCACAGCTATATTCTTACCGTTATCGAGCAGCAGAACTTTGTCGAAAGAAACCTTCTTTCCCTCTTCGCCTTCGAGCCTGTGAACATACAATTTCTGGTCCTTCTCAACCTTAAATTGCTGTCCGGCTATATCAACAATTGCGTACATTATAAAATGCTTTTTACTAAATGTCAGAAATTTGGGTTCGCAAAGATAGAAAAGTTAAAATGATTGTCAAAGGTTTAGGAGGATTATTTTAACCTGATATTAGTGGCACTTCCATATTGTTTTTTACGAAGCCAATATATTGTATTCCTAAAAAACAATATGTACGTTTGTGACTAAAGATTCCGGAAACGGGTATGGGGAAAATTAAACTTAATGTCCTTGGCATATCATACAGCCAGACACAATCAGGGGCATATGCACTGGTCCTGTCCGAGGAAGAGGGAAGCAGGAGGATACCCATCATAGTCGGCGGATTTGAAGCCCAGGCCATTGCCATCGAACTGGAAGGACTTACTCCCCCCAGGCCTCTGACCCATGACCTGTTCAGAAACTTCTCCGAGTCATATGGCATTCGTGTTATTGAGGTGAATATACACAAGCTGGAGGATGGTGTTTTTTTTGCAAGCATTTTGTGTGATAACGGGGACAAACAAATAACCCTGGATGCCCGGACCTCAGATGCCATTGCGCTTGCACTGAGATTTAAATGTCCGATTTTCACTACCGACGAAATCGTGGAGAAAGCCGGGATCATCCTCGATTTTGAAAAGGGTGCAGGCCTGGAGAATACAGAAACTCCCGGAAAAAAGGATGTCACTCCCGAACCGGAGAAACCAAAGAAGAGGACCATTTATCCCGATATCTCCAAGAGCAGCATGGAAGAGCTTAAAACACTGCTTGCAGATGCCGTATCCAAGGAGGATTATGAACGTGCCTCAGAAATAAGGGATGAGATAAACCGCAGGTCCTCATGATAACCGACACGTTGATCATTGATACTGTTGCCTCAGTATTTCAGCAGGGAATCCCGGATACCACTTCAATGTCAAACATTTTGCCTGAATCAACAGGATTCAGTTTTAGTTTTGTGCGGTTGATGAGGGGAGTGCTGGGCATGGCAGTACTGATCTTTATAGCATGGCTTTTCAGCAGTGACCGAAAGGCGATTTCATGGAAAACTGTAGGTACGGGTCTGATCATTCAGCTTGTGCTGGCCATTGGCATCTTGTATGTTCCATTTATTGCGCTGGTTTTTGAATTCATCGGGAAGGGGTTCGTGAAGATCCTGGCCTTTACCAATGAAGGAGTAACATTTCTTCTGAAAGGGAACACCACAGGTGAGGTGGATCCGGCATGGCATAATTTTGCATTTGCCATTCTTCCCACAATCATTTTCTTCTCGGCGCTAACCAGTCTCCTTTTTTTCCTGGGGATCATCCAGTTTTTTGTAAAGATCCTGGGTTACGCTCTTTCGAGGTCTATGGGACTTTCAGGCCCGGAGAGTCTCTCTGTGGCGGGGAATATTTTCCTGGGGCAAACAGAATCACCACTCCTGATCAAGGCTTACCTGGAGAAGATGAACCGCTCGGAAATGCTTCTGGTCATGTCGGGGGGGATGGCCACCTTAGCCGGGGGAGTGCTG
>CAZIAU010000466.1:0-3469 GCA_964536755.1 uncultured Bacteroides sp.
AAGATTCTAAAAAAAATAAAACAGGCAATATGAAAACTATTAAAATCTTTGCCATCCTTCTGACAATCCTGATCGCTGCACCGGGGTTCTCTCAGGACCCGATGCTCTGTGTGGGCAACCACTGGACAGAAGATGAAGCCAACCTGATGATGAAGAAATTTGCGTCTGAATGGAGCGATAAAGCGTCATGGGAGGCCCGGGCAGAAATAATCCGTAAAGGCATAATCGATGGTATGCAGCTGGAGAGAATGCCCGCAATAAAAGAAGAATTCAACCCGGTGATCAGGCACAGCCGTAAAATGGACGGGTATATCGTGGAGAATATTGCCATCGAGAGTTTTCCCGGATTCTATATTACCGGCAACCTTTACAGGCCGGTCAATCAAAAGGAGAAGAACCCGGCCGTACTATGTCCCCATGGTCATGCGAAGGACAAACGCTTCACGGAAGATGTGCAGAAGCGAAGCGCGGTACTGGCCAGGATGGGAGCCATTGTTTTTGCCTATGACATGGTTGGTTATGCCGAATCGCAACAGGTAAACCATAAAATGCCCATTGCCCTGGTCCTCCAGACCTGGAACAGCAGACGAGTTCTTGAATACCTTCTTTCCCGGCCCGATGTGGATCCCGGCCGGATCGGGATGACAGGAGGGTCCGGTGGCGGAACGCAGACCTTTATCCTGACCGCCATCGATGACCGGGTAAAGGTCTCGGTTCCCGTGGTACAGGTATCTGCTCATTTTTTCGGCGGCTGTGTCTGCGAGAGCGGTATGCCCATCCATAAGAGTGACCACCACCAGACAAACAACGTGGAGATCGCGGCTCTCTGTGCCCCCAGGCCGCTTCTGCTCATATCCGACGGGGCTGACTGGACCCGTAATACTCCCCGGATAGAATATCCCTATATCCAGAAGGTCTACGCGCTCTATGATGCCGAGCACCGGGTTGAAAATGTTCACCTTCCCGCCGAAAGGCACGACTACGGCTACTCGAAGAGGGTGGCAGCCTATAATTTCCTGGGCCATCATCTCAGGCTGAACCTGGGTGCAATACCCTATGAAAATGGTTACCGTGAAGATTTCGTCGAAGTGCTTGAGCCTGATCAACTAAGGGTGTTCGACCAGGATCATCCTTTTCCTGCAGATGCACTGCAGGGGGACCAGGCAGTTATGGAATTCCTTGGATTTGACTAAATAAGTAGTAGTTTAGGGGTTATGCAGAAAAAATACATCGGGTTCTTTCTCGGCATCCTCGCATTCCTGGTGATCTACATCTTTACCGATCTCGATCCGGAGAAACCCCAGGTCACCGCCACCCTGGCCGTGGCTGTCCTGATGGCTGTCTGGTGGATCAGCGAGACCATTCCGCTTGCAGTTACGGCACTTGTTCCCCTTGTACTCTTTCCGGCACTGGGTGTTCTTGACGGGAAAGAGGTTTCGGAAGTCTACATCAATCATATCATCTTTATTTTTGTGGGCGGATTTATCATGGCCCTGGCCATGGAGAAATGGAACCTCCATAAGCGGATCGCTTTAAAGCTGCTGGTAATCATAGGAGTAAGTCCCGGACGGATCCTGGTGGGATTCATGGTCACATCCGCATTCCTCTCCATGTGGATCTCCAACACGGCAACGACCATGATGATGATCCCCATAGTCATCTCCATAATCACAAGCCTCGAGGAAAACCTGAAAAACAGTTCCATATCCAGGTATGCCACAGGGCTCTTCCTGGCTGTTGCCTACAGTGCATCGGTCGGCGGTATGGCGACGCTGGTGGGTTCGCCCACCAACCTGGTATGCCCGAGGATCCTGACACTGCTTCATCCGGGGGCACCCGAAATAACATTTACAGGCTGGATGCTGTTCGCCTTTCCGGTTACGGTTATCATGATGGTCATGGTATGGCTGGTCATTTATGTGAAATTCAGGCCCCGGGAAAAATGGGGACACCTGGATAAGGAACATTTCAGGAAAGCTTACCTGGCCCTGGGAAGGACCAGCCGTGAGGAACGGATGGTATTTATCCTGTTCATCATACTGGCACTTTTATGGATCACCAGGAGCGGGATCTCGTTCAATTCTTTTACCATTCCCGGATGGTCACACCTGTTCAATACCCCCTCTTTTATCAACGACGGGACTGTGGCCATTTTCATCTCGATCATACTCTTCATCCTGCCCTCCCCCAGCAAAAAGGGGGAACGGCTCATGGACTGGAAGACCGCAAGGAAGATCCCCTGGAATATAGTGCTCCTGTTTGGTGGAGGATTTGCTCTTGCCCTGGGTTTCCAGTCATCCGGACTGGCCGTATGGTTCGGGGAGCAATTGCTGTGGACCAGGGGGATCCATCCCTACCTCATCCTGGCGGCAGTGGTGACCCTTATGTCGTTCCTTACCGAGCTGACTTCCAACGTGGCTTCCACACAGATGCTGCTGCCTGTTTTTGCGAGCCTGGCCCTGAGCAGCGGCAATAATCCCCTGTTGCTCATGGTACCGGCAACACTCTCCTCCTCGCTGGCATTCATGCTGCCCACTGCCACTCCTCCCAATGCCATAGTCTTCGGTTCCGGCCGCATAGAAATTGCCACCATGGTACGGACGGGATTCATTCTCAACATGCTGGGAGTCCTTACTGTTGTCCTGATCACCTGGTTGCTGGGACACCGCGTGCTGGATATTGACCTTGGAATAATCCCCCCGTGGGCCGCACCGTAATTAATTATGAACCTTATCGAAAAAGTAAACCACAACTTCGAAAATAATAATCAAACCCATGCAACTCCGAAAGCAACTCATTCTGATCACCACCTTTGCCATTGCCATGGGATTCCTGGAAACTGTGGTAGTTGTCTATTTGAGGGATATCCTCTATCCGGGAGGATTCCGGTTCCCCCTTTCTCCCGTGCCGGTCAGCCTGGCGGTTACCGAACTGCTGAGGGAGGTTTCCACCCTGATCATGCTGTTAGCTATAGGGCTCATTGCGGCAAGAAGATTCAGCACCATTTTTGCCTGGTTCATATACAGCTTTGCCATCTGGGATATCTTCTATTATATATTTCTCCGGTTGCTCGTGGGATGGCCCGGTTCGTTAATGACATGGGATGTCCTGTTCCTCATCCCGACCACGTGGACCGGACCCGTACTTTCTCCCCTCCTGGTTTCCCTGACCATGATCCTGCTGGCCATGGTGATCCTGGTTATGTCAGCCAGGGGAAAGGATACACGTATCCTCGGGATCGAATGGGCAGGCCTGATTACCGGATCACTGGTCCTTATTTTCGGATTCATATTTGATTATTCCCAGCATATGCTGACCGCATTCTCGGTTCCTGAGATGCTCCAGGTAAAAAATCCTGAAGTGCTGGAAGTGGCAACACAATATATCCCTCACCGGTTCCCATGGTGGATCTTCGGTATTGGTGAGATAATTATCATCGGGACCATCGGGTTATACTGGAGAAGGATGT
>CAZIAU010000467.1:0-3465 GCA_964536755.1 uncultured Bacteroides sp.
TATCAAGGAAGGAACAGCTATTGTAATTTCTCCTCTGATTGCCCTGATGAAGAATCAGGTTGATGCCATGAGGAGCTTCAGCCTGGATGATGGTGTGGCACACTTCCTGAATTCATCTCTTACAAAAAATGCCGTTGCCAGAGTTAAAAAAGATGTACTTGACCAGCGCACACGGCTTCTCTACGTTGCACCCGAAAGTCTTACCAAGGAAGAAAACATCGAATTCCTGAGGAAGGTGAATATCTCTTTTTATGCGATCGATGAAGCTCACTGTATCTCAGAATGGGGACATGATTTCAGGCCCGAATACCGCAGGATCCGTCCCATCATCAACCGTATCGGTACAGCACCCATTATAGCACTGACTGCAACAGCCACACCCAAGGTTCAACATGACATTCAGAAGAACCTGGATATGCTGGGGGCCAATGTCTATAAATCATCTTTCAGAAGACACAACCTCTATTATGAGATCAGGCCAAAGGTGCATGCAACCAAGGAGATCATCAAATTCATCCTGGCCAACAGAGGGAAATCCGGTATTATTTATTGTCTCTCCCGTAAAAAAGTGGAACAGCTGGCCGAAACTCTTAAGGTCAACGAGATTAAAGCCCTGCCCTATCATGCAGGCATGGATGCAGCAACCCGTTCTTCCAACCAGGATCAGTTCCTCATGGAAGAAGCAGATGTGATCGTGGCCACTATTGCGTTCGGTATGGGTATTGATAAACCGGATGTCCGTTTCGTAATTCATTACGATATTCCAAAAAGCCTGGAAGGTTATTATCAGGAAACCGGAAGGGCGGGAAGAGATGGCGGTGAAGGAAAATGTATTGCATTTTACAGCTATAAGGATATTCAGAAGCTGGAGAAATTTATGCAGGGAAAACCGGTTGCCGAGCAGGAGATAGGGAGGCAATTGTTGCTGGAAACCGTTGCCTATGCTGAATCTTCAGTTTGCAGGCCAAAGCTTTTACTTAATTATTTCGGGGAATTTATGGAAGAGGGTTGTGGCAATTGTGATAATTGTCTTCATCCAAGAGAGAAATTTGAAGGTAAATCTGATGTGCTTTTAGGTTTAAAAGCTATTTTAGCGGTCAAGGAAAAATTTAAATCCGAGCATATAGCAAATATTTTGTCAGGGAATGCGAACAGTGCGGTTAAAACATACAAGCACCACCACTCTGAGTACTTTGGAAAAGGGAAGGAGAAAGATGTAAAATATTGGAATGCCACACTCAGACAGGCTCTGATTGCAGGATTGATTACAAAGGATATTGAGAATTATGGTTTGTTAAAACTAACCGATGCCGGTCATAAATTTATTAAAGAGCCTTATTCGATCATGCTGACACAAGATCACGATTTTGATATTGCACCCGAAGAGGGAGTCGCCACGGGAGGTGGAGGAACTGGTGCAGTTGATGATGAATTACTTCATATCCTGAAGGACCTGAGGAAGAAAATGGCAAAAAAATTGAATCTGCCGCCATTTGTCATATTCCAGGATCCGTCGCTGGAAGATATGGCTATCCAGTATCCCGTCAGGATGGAAGAGCTCCAGAATATTGTAGGCGTTGGCACCGGGAAAGCGAAGAAATACGGCAAAGAATTCGTGGATATTATCCATGATTATGTGGAGGAAAAGGACATCATCCGTCCCCAGGACATGGTGGTCAAATCGGTTGTCAACAAATCGGGCGTGAAAGTATATATTATCCAGAGTATCGACCGTAAACTTCCGCTGGATGACATTGCAGCGGCTAAGAACCTGGAAATGATGGACCTTATTGATGAAATTGAAGCTATAGTCAGTTCCGGGACCAAGCTGAATATTGATTATTACCTTAATGAGATCATGGATGAAGAAAAGCTGGATGAGATCTTTGAATACTATCGTGAAGCTGAAACCGAGTCGGTTGACGCAGCTCTTGCAGAGCTCGGGGAGGAGTATTTCAGCGAGGAGGAGATCCGTCTTGTAAGAATAAAATTCTTCTCCGAGCTCGCCAACTGATATGGAGGAGATCCTTTCTATCCACGGGTTAACCAAATCCTATAAAAATGTACGGGCAATCCACAACCTGGAGCTGGAGATAGTTGAAGGCCAGGCCTACGGGATCCTTGGTCCCAATGGTAGCGGGAAAACTACCACACTTTCGATTGTTACCGGGATTATCCGGCAGGAAAGCGGTTATTACCAATGGTTTGGACAAAACCCGGAAGCCGGTCAGAGAAAATCCATTGGTTCCCTGATTGAAACACCACATTTCTATCCATACCTGAGCCTGGAAAAGAACCTGCGTATCATTTGTGACATTAAAGGTGAATCGTATGGTGATATAGACCGGGTGCTGGGAGCTGCACATCTGATCGAAAGAAAAAAATCAAAGTTCTCCACCATGTCCCTTGGAATGAAACAGCGGCTCGGTATTGCTGCTTCCATGCTTGGCGATCCCAGGGTGCTGGTGCTGGATGAGCCTACAAACGGGCTCGATCCTGAAGGTATTGCCGAGGTAAGGGAGCTTGTCATAGAACAGGTGGAGAGGGGAAAGACCCTGATCCTTGCATCTCACATCCTGAATGAGGTTGAGAAGATCTGTTCCCATGTGGCTATTCTTAAAAAGGGAGAATTGCTCGCAACCGGACCAGTAAAGGAACTGCTGGCCGAAGATGAGATCATCGAGGTTTCCAGTGAAGATAATGAACTCCTTCAGAATAAACTCAAAGCTTCCAAACTTGTGAAAGAAGTCTCCTCCGAGAATGGATTGCTGGTAATTACACTATGTGATGAAGTGTCTGCCGCCGATATCAATTCTTTTGCATTTCAGAACATGGTGGTCATTCACAATATACTGAGTCGAAAACGGAGCCTTGAATCCCAGTTCCTTGAACTTGTAAAGGAAGATTAAATTTTGACCATGCGAAGATTACTGCATATAGAACAGATCAAATTGTTGAATTATAATCCTTTCCGGATAACACTGGCTCTATATTTTATCTTCTTTACCCTTGGCATTGTGATCTATCCTGCTGTTGACAAAGAGATCCCTGTTATTTCCCTGAGCGATCTGTTCCGGTTCCCCGATGTGTGGCTTTTCCTGACATGGATAACGGAACCATATAATGTTATGCTTGCTCTGATAATCATTATGATCACCACAAAAGAGTTCAGTAATCATACTTTTAAAACCCAGATAATATTCGGTCTGAGCCGGACCGATTTACTGATTCAAAAACTTCTGTCAATAGTTCTCTTATCCCTGTTTGCCACGCTTCTTGTGGGGCTCACTTCTCTTACACTCGGACTGATATACAGTTACAAACTGACTTTTAAGATCGCCATGGAGAATTCCTGGATAATGAGCAGATACCTGGTTGCTGCTTTCTCCTATATGTGCTTGGGTCTGCTTATAGCCGTTCTGATTAAAAATACTGCATTATCCCTGCTTACATTTCTTGCCCTCA
>CAZIAU010000468.1:0-1684 GCA_964536755.1 uncultured Bacteroides sp.
TGGAAAGAGTTTTATAAAATATACATCAGGGCGCAGCAGGATGCAGGTGCAGATGCTATCTGGCTTGGCGATTGCAATGCTTTCAGCTCCATGGTCTCAATTCCCCTGTATGTGGAGCATATCCTGCCCGTTACCAGGGAGCTGGTGAAATATTGCGAGGAAGAGCTGAATATCATGATATGGATGCATAACAGCGAAGTGCTGGTTGATCATGTTCTCTCCCACGCCCCGCTGCGTGTCAGTTTTGAGAATATCGGGCCAGCAGGCGACATGGAAAAGATAAGGGCAGCCACCAAGGGCAGGCAGCCCATCAGCGGGAACCTTGATCCCCTGGAGGTGCTCTGGAAGGGAAATCCGGATACTATCAAAGCCGAGGTTGAAAGGATTATAAGTACCTGCAGGGAGGGTGGCGGATATATCTTTAACTCGGGAGAAATGAATCCCGGGTATGTACCGGAGGAGAACATGCTGGCCTATATGAATACGGCAAAGAAAATGTCGGACTATTAATTCAACCTATAAGAAAGTCGCATTCAGTGCCTGGTAAAGTCATATACAGATCAGGAATATTGTTATCAGGCGTATAAACTTGGAGCCCCTGCCAATGGGATACAAGACTGAGTCTTAACTATTATTCCCATTTGATACAGTTATAAATAACCCAAATGAGGGTGTATCAAAAGCCCTTTGATTCTTGATTCTGAGGGATGCAATTGAAGTAACCTGGCATTTTTTACGCAGTAATTAAGCACGTTACGAAATGCATCCCCCAGAAAATAAAAAGAGAGTGTACCTTTTGATACACCCTCATAATTATTCTCTATTGTGCCTGAAATTTATTTACCACGGCCCCGGACTTTTTCCGCGGCATTCTTGATCCCTTCAATCATCATGTCGAGCTGTTCTTTTGTCATTGTGGGACCCATTGGAAGATTAGTCTCCCTTGCATAGAAGAATTTTTCCGCATTGGGGCACAGTTTATCGGGATAATTGTATTTCTGTTTCACACCTGTCAGATGGTATGTGGGCTGATAATGCTGTATACCCTGAATTCCCTCTTCCTGGTAAAGGACCCTCATAAATTCGTTCCTGGATGCACCCAGCTCCTCTTCCTCGATGCAAAGGGTATAGAGGTGAAAGGAGCTGATACAATTGGGATCCTCATAGACCGGGGTGATACCTTTTATCCCTTTAAGCCCTTCTGTGAGGTAATGACTGTTGGCTCTCCGTGCTTCGACCAATTTGGGCAGCTTCCTGAGCTGTGTCCTTCCCACCGCTGCCTGTGCTTCATTCATGCGGTAATTGTTGCCCCATTTTCCTGCATCCTCAATCACATCGAAGTGGGAAGGTATCCAGTAATCCAGCTCCTTCTTTTCCATTTTTATACCCCCGAATTCCCACTGTGTCTGTGCCGGATTCCAGTTAGTGATGCTCATGACTCTCATGCGGTTTATTTTATCGCAGAAATCGTCGTTGTTGGTGGTGATCATTCCCCCTTCTCCTAGAGTGGTCATGTTTTTCAGGGAGTGAAAGCTGAAACATCCGATATCTCCTATGCTTCCTGCAGGCCTGCCTTTATAAGTAGCCCCATGTGCGTGGGCACAATCTTCCATCACATAGAGGTTATGTTTCTTGGCAATCTCCATGATGGGATCCATATCGCACATCTGGCCTCCGTAATGTA
>CAZIAU010000468.1:1694-3449 GCA_964536755.1 uncultured Bacteroides sp.
GTACCACATATATGGCTTTTGTCCTGGGCGTGATCTTTTCTTCGATCTTAGCCGGATCGATATTGAAAGTTCTCGGATCTATATCAGCATAAACAGGTTTCCCCCCTTCCTTCAGAACTACCAGGGATGTGGCAATGAAAGTGATGGGAGTTGTAATCACTTCATCCCCCTCTTTGATCCCGAATACCTGGGTGGCCACATGCATGGCTGTGGTACAGCTTGTGGTTGCAAATGCATGTTTAACTCCGAAGTATTCGGCAAACTCATTCTGAAACAGAGCCACCTGCGGCCCCATGGTCTGTGCTTCCTGCTTTAAGACTGCTTTCAAAGCCTCTATCTCATCCTCGTCGTAAATGGAACCAAAAAAAGAGTAGGGTACCTTGAGTTTTACCCCGTCATTCATCTGATATCCAGAGGTGATCCCACCTTCTGTATCTGAGCCTGTGAATTTTACTTTTTCTTTCATTTTTTTCAATTTTATGTTGTCATAATAATAGTAAGCCGGTATTCCTGTAAGGACTATAAAATTACGGCAATATGTACCTATTTAATAATACTTTACAATCCATTTATAATACTTTAATTAGAAAAATCGCTTCCATTTTTGATTTTTAATAAATAATTTCGGAATATTAGTACCATAATTATGTGGCCATGAAAATAGCTAAACTCAGATTGGTGCAGGAGCCAAATAAATCATTTATCGTACACACGGAGTTAGATCCTTTCACTCCGTGGCATCATCATCCTGAATATGAGATTGTCCTTATTGTCCGGGGAAAAGGCAGGAGGGTTGTCGGGGACCATGTGGACCGTTTTGAGGAAGATGACCTGGTTTTTCTGGGCCCCTATCTTCCACACGCCTGGATCGTAGATGTTGATCAGGTCCAGGAGCTTGATGATGAGGCATTTGTTATACAGTTTGATTATAATTTCCTGGGGGATCATTTTTTTGAGATCCCGGAACATACCACACTGAAGAAGTTCCTGATCGAATCGGAGCGGGGATATAAATTTTTTGGGAACACAAAATACCGGATCATCTCCATCATGCAAAAAATGAAGGAAATGAATGATCTGGACAGGCTCTATGCATTATTCCGCATTTTTCATCTCTTCGGGTTTACCGAGCAATATAAGATCCTGGCGAGTCCTGCATATGTGCTCTCTTTTTCCGTAAAAGGCAATGAAACCATGAAGTCGGCACTGCAATATATCATGCAACATTTCCAGGAAAGAATTCAGATCAGTGATCTGTTACAGGTTACTCATATGTCCTATGCGGCCTTTTATCCCGCTTTCAAGAAAACTTACGGTATGTCCTTCACAGACTATTTACTGAAGATCCGCATCGGGTACTCATGTAAGCTGCTGGCCGAGGATCAGTGCCATATTTCAGAAATAGCTTATGATTCGGGATTTGATAATCTTGCCAACTTCAATCGCCAGTTCAAGAAGATCAAGGGAATTACTCCTTCCGTGTACAGGAGTCAGTTCAGGGAAAATCAAAAGAAGGAGCTTCCAAAGCAGGATGAACTGGTGGAACAGTGGGGTGAGGAAAACAAGTTTAGTATCGGCGAGACCAGTTATAATTGAATTTCAATTCTTAAAAATATATAGGATGAAGAAATCTATTAAAGTACCGATGGCCGTTACCCGGTCAGCGGTATGTTTCCTGGCCTTTATTCTCCTCGGTATTTCCGGGGTATCTGCCCAGTCTTTCAAATTGTCGGGTGTAAGTGACCTTGTACGTGT
>CAZIAU010000469.1:0-3440 GCA_964536755.1 uncultured Bacteroides sp.
GAGAAAATATGACTGGATTGATATAGGATCGACCTTTTATCCATCAGAAATTACGGCAGCAATTCTGATGGCACAACTGGAACAACTGGAAATGATTCAGGCCAGAAGAAAACAGTTGTGGAATTTATACTATGAATTGCTTAGCGATCTTGAAGAAAGTGGAATGATCAGACTTCCGCATATACCTGAATATGCATCGAATAATGCGCATATGTTCTATATAGTGTTAAAAGAAACCCAATCACGAAACAAGCTTATGTCAGAATTAAAGATGAGGGGAATCCAATCCGTATTTCATTTCCAGTCGTTGCACAGGTCCGAATATTATCATCGTCTTCATGATGGCAGGGATCTGCCCTGGAGTGATACTTATAGTAATTGCCTTCTGAGGCTGCCCCTCTATTACAACCTGAATAAAAGAGAGATATTTCGAATATGCAGGGAAATTAAGGAGATCCTTACCTAATAAACACCATGAATGGCGACTGTAATTGCCTACGGAACTGACAAACAGGCTTACTTCGATCTTTTCATCGAATCCTGCAAACGATATAAAATTGAACCGGTCATCCTTGGATGGGGAGATAAATGGATCGGATTTGGCAAGAAAGTTATGGAGATCCGTGATCACATTAAACGATTACCAGAAAATGAAATTATTATTTCTGTTGATCCTTTCGATGTAATCTTTCTTTGCGAAATAGAAGAGATAGAGCATAAATTTAACTCCCTCAATGTACCATTACTTTGCGGGGCCATAAAATTATTTGCCTTTAACCGAAATATTTACAATTTTGAGTTCAACCGAACCGGAAAAATGATACCCGGTACTCCCACTGGTTACAATTTCCTGAACAGTGGGACCTGGATTTCCCGGGCAGGTTATGCCATCAAGATCATCGATATGCTTGTCGAGAAGTATCAAATGACCGAAGTTACTATGGACCAGCAACTTCTTACTGATCTATATATTCAGGATGGTTCGGTCGTTGGGATAGACTGGCAATGTGAGATTTTTCATAATATCCTTTTCATAGATTTCATTACCAGGAGGCCCGATCTAAAGGATATCGTTTTCAACGCAACCCGGATCAAAAACACTACAACTGGAACTCTTCCATGTATTTTACATGCATCAGGAAATGCAAGGATGAGAAGTATTGCCATGAAGCTTGGTTATAAAAAAGCCACAGCCACTCCCTATAAGGCGCAGATCAATTTCACAAAAAAAGCATTTTTCCATATTGGAAACCTGCTGAAATACCTTTTCGATTTTAATTGAAGAAAGATGAATGAAATATTCCTGGGAATACACCGGTAATAACATAAAGAATTCTGAATCAGGGCCACCAAGCCAAACCGTTCCAGCCAGCGTTGATCTATGAGTCGGCAGCTTCAGGTAAGTTAATATTATGTAAGAAGATACAATATCTTGTCATTCCTGATAGTAAACTGTTTACTGAAAAACTACTGTCTTGTTTCCATTTACAAAGATCCTGTGCTCAGTATGGTATTTGAAGCTCTTGCAAGCACAATTCGCTCTTGGTCCCGACCGCTGCGAATAAGATCATTCACACTCTCCCGGTGCGAAATTCGGATGATATCCTGTTCGATAATGGGACCTATATCAAGTTCCAATTCAATTCCCTATTAGAAGGATATTACCGGACCAATTTATTTTTTACGGAAATATTTATTCAATGGTATTTGCCATTGAAGCCTTTTTATTGCTGCAAATCCTTTCATACCTGATCTGTAACTTCTGGGCAGTCTTGCATTCAGCATACCCTTCAGTATCCTTCTTTGGACCAGAAAATCAAGGACTTTAACCGGAACGTCGATTGAAATATAACTATTAATGACTTGCAGGATTTTATTTAAGCAACTGTTGAAGGGAAAGTTACCGGTTTCGATGCGAATAATTGATTTGTATTGACACCAATCTTATTTTTATTTAATTTAAAGAAGAATTAAATTTGTTAGAGACAAGTGGTATTATAACAGTTCAATATCTGAAGTAATGAAAACAAAATTTCTTATTGAAGTACCACACGAAAACAGTTCCTACGAATGTTATCGTGCGATTAAAGTGTTCCTGGATTCCGGTTCACACTTTTTGGCCAATGCAGAATGGGGTTGTCAAAATTACTGAAGTGTTAAATTTCACTACTGACGATCTGGGTGCTTTAAAGAGTAAGTTTAATATCGTGGGTGAAGTTTACCATAAACATGATACCTGACGTTGGGGACCTTTTATGAATCATCACCCTGCCTGGATAATATGATTGAATTGACCGGTTTTGCCCTATCAGGTTATGAAATTGTATTGACCGGAAAATACTCTATTTGCTTCATCCAATAAGGTTGTTTACTGATAGGCCACCGAACTATACCACTTAAAAGTATAGATTTTTGATATTCATCATCAGGGTTTGTTATTTTGCTGGATTATTTAATTCTGAATCATCTGAAATGTTTAACCTGTTTAGCAATTGATAAATAAATTAATAAGGAGAACAAATTATGGCACACCCACTTGACGCAGTGATTGCAATCCACAATGCCTTTAGACATGATATAAAAAATATCGATGTTGGTGCGCTCGAATGGGCGCGCGGAAAATCAGGGCAAGAAACAATTGTTGAGCGTTTCCGGTTCTTCAATGAAGTGCTGGTTTGGCATGCCCAGGGAGACGAACTTGCCATATTCCCTTTAGTTGAAGATGTTGCCCCTTCGGTTGCGGATGCATACGAGAAAGATCATCGTGGCCTGGATGCAGCATTTATCACTTTAGATCATGCAGTTTCTGATCATAATGCACTGGATACTGCAAGAGCGACAGCAGCTTTTAAGTTCCATCTCGACATCCACCTTAAAAAAGAGGATACGCATTTATACCGCATTCTCAGGGAACGCGTACCTGTACCTGATCTGGGTAAGGCAGCAGGCATGATGGCAAGTACAGTACCACAGGACCGGTTTCCTGAATTAGTTACATGGATGTTTTCATTGTTAGGCCATAATGATCGGGAAAACATGACCCTTATCTGGCAAATGGTGATGCCTCCTCCTGCATTTTCTTCAGCCAAACAGCTTATCGAAAAGGCGATTGGCAATGATGACTGGGCAGAGCTGAAGCGTCGTATTCCTTCCCTGACATAGAAGATGCAGTCTATTTAAGTGGTATCAGATATTGAGTCTCACTTTTCCCCGGGTAGGATATAATAATATTTTCGGCTGTCAACTGTATTAACCTCCAGTTATTTGCATCCCTTGCAAAGGCCCCTGTTTCTACCTGGGGTAATATATAGTTATCCCGGAACTGATAATTATAAATGAGGTTGCGATGTTTGTGACCGGAAACAATCAGCCGGGCAGAATGATTATTTTCAAGAACACCTGCAAGATCAAATACGGTACCAGCAGATATAACATCTATA
>CAZIAU010000470.1:0-3431 GCA_964536755.1 uncultured Bacteroides sp.
TGCGATGGGAAAACTCCGAGATCCTTGAGCGTGATATCGAATCCTTTGAAACGGGTTTCAAGATTATTCTCTTTGACATAATCACGGGCAAGCATGGCTGCACCTATGGCCCCGGTCACATCAAAGTGGGGCGGGATATAGATCTTTTTCCCGGTAACCTTCTCAAAAGCGGCTACAACAGCCTTGTTGTTGGTTACCCCGCCCTGGAAGAGAATATGGTTTCCGACCCGTTTTTTACGGACAACTTTCTGAATGTAGTTATGCACGATAGAGTAAGCCAGTCCCCCCAGCAGGTTATCCTTTTCCACTCCTTTTTGCTGGAATGCATTCAGGTCTGACTCCATGAAAACGGTACACCTGTCGCCCAGTCCGGCCGGACGACCGGCCCCGAGTGCCATATCTTCGAATTCCTTAATGATATTGATATCAAGTTTTTCCGCCTGTTCTTCCAGGAAAGAGCCTGTCCCGGCAGCACAAACTTTGTTCATTTCAAAATCGACCACCACCCCGTTGTCAATGCTTATGTATTTGGAATCCTGTCCTCCGATCTCAAAAATGGTATCCACCTTCGGATCAAAGGCAATGGCAGCAGTAGCCTGGGCTGTGATCTCATTCCGGATCAGGTCGGCCCCCACAAAATCACCGGTCAGGTACCGTCCCGAACCGGTGGTTCCCGCGCCTTTGACCACTACCCTGTTACCCACCTCATCGGCTATTTCTGACATACCCCTTCGGATAGCTTCCAGGGGCTTACTGGCAGTTTTCAGGTACCGCCTTGCGATTACCCGGTTCTGATCGTCAATGAGCACCACATTGGTACTGAGGGAACCGATATCGAGTCCGAGATATACTTCATATTTTTCTTCAGATTCGGGAAGCGGATGGACCTGTTTATTAATCTCTGCCCCGGATTCTTTAAGTGCCTCGAAAGATTTCCCCCTTGATTTTTCCCCGTGGATATATTTATCCAGTTCACCGATACCCTCATATACATATGAGTCCGTATTATTATTCTTAAGATTATCCATTATGGCGCCGATGGCACCCATGGAGGTGTTGTGATCGGGAATGATCAGGTCTCCCTCCCCGGCTTCGAGGAGATCATTAAAGGCCCTTACCATTCCTATGTTGGAAGAAACGCCTCCCTGGAACATGACCGGGAACGTGATGGTTTTCCCGCGGCCCAGTGAACTGATAAAATTACGGGCTACCGCAAAACACAACCCGGCAACTATATCGTGGACCGGGGTGGCGATTTGCTGAAGGTGGATCATGTCACTTTTGGCAAAAACGCTGCATCGCCCTGCAATCCGCGGTGGTTTGTCCGATTGGAGGGAGAGTTCCCCGAATTCTTTCTCTATGGAGATCCCGATACGCCTGGCCTGCTGGTCAAGAAAGGAACCGGTTCCGGCTGCGCATAAAGTATTTAGTTCAAAATCTGAAAGTCTGGACGAGTTGTTATCCAGCTTATCCATAAAAATGAGCTTGGAATCCTCACCACCCATTTCGATGATGGTCCTTACTTCGGGGTGGAGAGTGGCAACCGAAGTTGATTGTGCCACTATTTCATTCACGAAGGTGCCGCCGAGGAGCTCTGCTGCAAGTTTACCGCCCGTACCCGTAAAACTGAGATGCTCGAACTGTTCCCTGGAGTAGGTTTGTTCAAGGTCTTCCAGGATCTCTTTCAGTTTTTCGAAAGGTTTACCATGGCAGTAGTTGTAAAGATCCAATACGATTTTACCGTCAGAATCCATAACGACGGTATTTATAGAGATCGACCCGATATCAAATCCGAACTGAAATTTGGGTTTCATAGAGGCGTCTTAGAGTGTCAGTAGTTTAGCTATTTGCAATAGTTTAATTACCAAAGGCTTAAAGTAGTTTTAAGGGAACAGCGAATTCCTGTTCGAAAGCGCAAAATATGAAAAAAATGTTATTTCATATGAATTCTGGAGTATTTTAACAAGTTTAATTAGAAACTTTCTAAATAATACAAGAATCAAAGTAGCTTCTATTTTAGCGAAGAGAGAAATTTAATAACTCTTCCACTGTCTTCAGCCGCATTTACTTCCGAATCCTTATAGATAAGAATCCCTTTCTCATCCAGAATGAAGGTCCATCGCTGGATCGTGGTTCCCCGAACCAGGTCCAGGGCTTTTCCGTTGATCTCCCTGTTAATGGTTGTCCCCTCTTTTTGAGGGACCCCTAATAAAGTGGCAATCTCTCCCGATTCATCGGACAGGAGTGTGAAATTCAATTGATTTTCCAGGGCAAATAACCTCTGAGTTTCCGGTTTATCACCGGATATTCCCACCACACTGGCCCCGACAGCCATCAGGTTCCCTTTCTGATCCCTGTAACTGCAGGCCTGTTTGGTACATCCTCCAGTGAAGGCGCCGGGATAGAAGTAGATAACCAGGTAGTCGCTGGATCCCAGGTTATTTTTAAGCGACCATATAGAACCATTCTGGTCAGTGGCAGAGAAATCGGGGACCTTCTCGCCGAGTTCAACCTGCGAAAATGAGAGATTTGCAGTAATAGCGATCAATATCGATGTAAAGAAATATTTTCTCATGGCACTTTAATAAGGTTATAATGCCTGGAAATTTACTATAAATTCTTTATTGTACTATTATCCTCGGGGTAGAATTAAATTGATAAGACCACAGAGTAATAGGACAAGAGTGGACATTAATCCTTACACGAAGACCTTGTAAAGGGTCATAACAACGGGCTTCTGTCAATAAATTTTTCAAGGGATCTAATAGAAGATCCTGCCCCGTCCTATTCCTGGCCCACGACCGTACCCTGCACCACGACCGTACCCTGCGGCCTGTCCATACCCCCTTCCGGGACCATATACTGCGCCGCGTCCATACCCCCTTCCGGGACCATATACTCCGCTATTTCTTCCAAAACCGCCCCTGGCGTAATAATTTCCCCTTCTGTTTACATTGCAATTCTGATCGAACCAGGTTTTTTGTTCCGGTGTAAGTAAACCGGAGATGTTCTGGTAATGATTCAGCATTTCAGCATTCATCTGAGTTTTCAGATCAGTTGCTTTTTCGAGATTGATTTCCGAATGGAATTGCGTTCGCAATTGATCCATTTTTTTCTGATGTGCCACACTCAGTTTATCAATCTTTTGCTGCTGGTCCGCAGTCAGGGCAGGTATACTCTGACAGAGGTCACTTCTATTTGCCTGCTGTGCATAGCCGCCTGCAAAAATCATGAAGGCAGCTGCGATAAATATGACTTTCACGGGTTTCATGTTTTTACATTGTTTGTATAAAACTAAGTAAAATATTTGTATAATGAGCATATGTGCAATATTTTTATAGTTTTAATCTTTTCAGGAAATTGAATTTTTGATAATTGAGCATTGATAATCAAGCAGGTATCGGGGATGAAACAGGTCATTTCTTTGAATA
>CAZIAU010000471.1:0-3426 GCA_964536755.1 uncultured Bacteroides sp.
GAGCACATCCCTTTTAAGGATGGGGTCCTGAGTTCGAACCTCAGCTGAGTCACCATAAACCAGAATCCGCGGCTATTTCAGGTCGCGGATTTTTTCATTTTAGTGTATCCCCTTTTGTAGTAATGAAAATCACAGAGCATAAATTTCTTTCTTCATTCGAAAAGTTTGTTCGCATACAGGAGTTACAGGCTATTACTGAGCTAATGATTCTTAGTTTCTTTTAAAAGAAATATCTCCAACATTAACCGAGGCAGCCGGAGGCTGACGAGCTCATGGACAAACGAAGTTTGTGAATAACCGGGGGGGCCTAATCCGTAAAACCGGTTGCGCAATCAATAAATACGATCTTGGGACTGTACTGGGTATATACAACAACATTAGCCGGTGGGAATGGTGTTTCCCATACGTATACAGTATCCAGGGATGGCATATCCTCAATATTTACTTCCCAAAGAGAGCCATTTGAACATAGGTTCAATTTGGCTAATTGGTTACCAGAACACCACAATTCGGTTAACACAATACAATTCGAAACATCGAGGTTGGTTAATTGGTTAAAAGAACAACTCAATTCTGTTAAAGCAGTATTATTAGAAACATCCAGACTGGTGAGTTGATTATTAAAACATTCCAAACGAGTTAATGCAGTGTTATTCGATACATCCAGATTGGTTAGTTGATTTCCACCACAGGAAAGAACTTCTAATGCAATATTTTTCGATACATCCAGACTGATGAGTTGATTATCTCTGCAATTCAGAGTACCAAGAATTATAAATGCTTCCAGACCTGTGAGATCAGAAATGTTCCAATTATTAATATCTAATTTACTAATCTTTTCAGCCTCTTCATAACTGATCAAGCTATCCCCGTTAGTATCCACTCTCTCATTAAGAAGGGCATATTGAAAGGCTGTATCGGGGATTGATACTATTGAATCCTGTGAGTATGTGTTTATGATTCCCAATCCAAGCAGGATTGAAATAAGCAAACACCGTTTCATGGCATCTTGGTTTTAGGGTCAGGATAGAACAAATTACGAATCAATAGGTATATCAGTCAAGTATTATGTTGAATGGACTTACTGTAAATCCGAAAAAAAAGCAGGCAGAAGGAATACTAACGACATCACATTTATTCAGATGAAATTACGATCAGGTGACACTGGTGGGTGCCGGATAACTATCCATACTTTGCACTTCATTCGCGTGTAATGTTTCGTCATTGTTCGAACCTTATTCCCTCATCCCGAACCACACAAATATCGTCTTTCTTTTTGTGGATCCGGAAAACAGGCGGTTCAAATCCCTCTAAAATATGCTATTTTAGAAGAAATTATTACATTTAATAAAATCGATCAATACTATATATGAAAACAACACGCAGAAATTTCGTCAAGACAGCTTCTGTCGCCGGAACCGGGCTGGCAAGCGTCGGTCCGTTGCCATTTATCACGAATGATCAACATATCACGTTATTAAGTCCAATCGACGGAGATATGTTGAATGAATATGATGGGAGGTTGGATAACAGAAGCCTCGTAACCAATGTGAGGGTTAAAGCTCCTGAAGGATCAAATATCAAAATTAACGGAACAGATGCAAAATTTGCGGATGGTCTGTTCTCGTCAGAGGTAAGTCTGCACGATTATGAGAATAATGTTCTGGTTGAAGATGCGAAAAGTGGAGAAACAAGGAATATCAAGGTATACTGGCTAAAAAATTACACACACAGATACCGTTTGTCTCTGGATGATAATATCTGGTTCCTCAAAGATATCTCAGTCAATGCAGACCGCTATAAGTCCATATTTGAAAATCCCTATCTCGCCTTATTAAAAGAGGTTCATGATACATACAACACCAAGATCCACCTCAATATTTATTTTCAGACAGAAGGTTTCAATCTCTCACAGATGACCACAAAGTTCAGGAATGAGTGGAGAGAGAATGCCGGCTGGCTCAGGTTGAGCTTTCATGCCCTGCAGAATGATCCGGACGTACCCTATATCAACGCAGGATATGATCAGGTAAAGACGGATTGCGACCTGGTAAAGGATCAGATCCGCAGATTTGCCGGGGAGGAACTGATGGGACCGGTGACCACACTTCACTGGGGGGAAGCAACTGTTGAGGGCTGCAGGGCCTTGAGAGATTCAGGTTACACAGCGCTGGCAGGATACTTCCTGAACGAACCCGGTGAGGGTGAATATGCCGTATCCTACTACCTTAACAGGGAACAACGGCAACATGTAAATAAAAGATCCATCTGGAGAGATAACCGGGAAGATATTATTTTTTCAAAGATTGCCATCGTCATCAATAATCAAAAACTGGAGAACATAGTACCTTATCTTAATGATTATAAGAAAAATATCAATCCCAATGGATTTATGGACCTGATGATACATGAGCAATATTTTTATCCATTTTACAGGGAATATCAACCGGATTACAGGCAAAAAGTATTAACTGCAGCCAAATGGGCAACCGATAACGGTTATGCACCTGCATTCCTGAGTGAATGTGTCTTTGAATAATATACTTCATCATCAATGAAGTCATTTTACAATACCATTTTACTCTTCTTTTCACTGGGATTAATTGCTGTCACAGGTTGCTCCGGTAACAATGACAAAACGGGAGATCAGGTACGTATAATGCCACTTGGGAATTCTATCACCTATGGTAACTATCATCCCGAATACAGGCCGGAAGGCTTAATTACCGGATACCGCCAGTCCCTCTGGATCATGTTGCAGGAAGCGGGATATGAAGTTGACTTTGTGGGCAGCCGGACCACCGGGGCGGATGCTGTTCCTGCATTTGATCCCGACAACGAAGGATACCCCGGATGGACCGATGACCAGATTAAAGCAAATGTGTACAGATGGTTAAGAAAGAATCCGCCACAGGTAATTATTCTTCATATCGGGACAAACGGCCTGGATCCCGATCCCTCGGATGTGGAAGGGATACTGGATGAAATAGATCGTTTCGAAACCAGATCCGGAAGACATATCAAAGTGATCCTGGCCAAGATCATCAACCGGAGCACATACAGCCAGCTGACCACCGAATTCAACCAGAATATCGAAAAGATGGCCCTGGACAGGGTGATCAGCGACGGGGATGATGTCGTGGTGATCGATATGGAGTTTGAAACGGGTATCGATTACCGGCTGACCACAAAGGGCGGTGAGATGTACGACAATCTGCACCCGTTCGTGGGAGGGCATGAGAAGATGGCTGTCCGGTGGTTTGAAGCGCTGCTGGAGGTCCTGCCCCGCCCTGATCAGAGACCTTATATCACCTCTCTTCCCAATCCTTATGTTTATGCGGGTGAACAGGCTCCGGAGAGCGATTCCAGGATAAGGGAAGGGCTGGTTGCCCTTTTTAAGTTTACCGAACAGCAAGGGAATCTTAT
>CAZIAU010000472.1:0-1307 GCA_964536755.1 uncultured Bacteroides sp.
TCCCAGTATGGTCCAATTCATCCCAAAATCAGTATATTTACCTTGATCAATTACGGTAAAGCCATTTCTTACGTGAAAAGAATCCTGGTCCATATAATACTTTCACTGTTTTTTGCAGTGAACTTATTTTCTCAGGATCTCAGAATAGACAGCCTGGTGGCATTGACAAGTGTGATCACCGGGCATGGCCTTGGCAGAATATATCACGAATTATCGTTGGAATTAAAATCAGAAAATGCCGATAGTGCCTTATATTATGCCAACCAGGCCGAGCTCATACTGAACAAGAGTGATCCGGATATACTTTTGCCGTTCGTGTATAAAAACAAAGGGGAGATCTATGAGACAAAACTTGTTTATGAACGGAGTCTCTCTTATTTCCTCAAGGCCTATGAAGAGTTTATCAAACTCGGAAAACAAAATGAGATTGGCAAATGTGCTCATAGCATTGGTGATATTTATTATGAACTGGCCGATTACAGTGATGCCTACGCTTACTATCTGCAAAGCCTGAACGCTTATGAAAAGGAGGGGGACAAGAATGGAATTGCGTTGATGGAGAACAATCTTGGAAAAGTTACACATGAAATGGGACATCTGCAAAATGCGGAGAAACATTACTTAAATTCCTACGGGATATACGCAGAACTCGATGATATCATCAAAGAGTGCAGGGTTTTAAATAACCTGGGACTGATCCAGTACGATAAAATGCATTTTGATTCGGCACTCTATTATTTCAACAGGACAATGTCAAAGCTGGAAAGTGATACTGTTTTCAGGGAGGATAAGGACTATATTCTGACAGGTCTTTATAATAACCTGGCCCTGATATACATAGACCTCAATGAAGATCAGATGGCGCTTCAATACCTCCAACAGGGTCTGATCCTTGCACAAAAAGCCGATGATCAATTTGATGTTGGTACCGTATTTATAAATCTGGGGTCCCTTTTCAGTGAAATGAATCAACAGGATTCAGCTCTCTATTACCTTCACAGGGCATTGAGAATTGCCAGGAAGGGCGGATTCAGACAACTGGAGCTTGAGGCATATAATGAATTGTCGAAATTACATGCCAGGATCGGGAACTATGGTTCGGCCTATAACTGGCAACTGAAATATGACACAGTTTACAAATCAGTTTTCAATGAGATCCAGTCAAAACAGATTGCCCAGTTAAGGGCAAGGTATAAACAGGAGATCTCGGAAAGAGAGATAGAGCAGCTTCAATCCGAATCGCAGGTGCAACGGATGCTAAATATAGTATTCATCATATTTATCGTAGTTATCGTGGCACTTGCCAT
>CAZIAU010000472.1:1317-3013 GCA_964536755.1 uncultured Bacteroides sp.
TAACCAGATGCTTGAAGAACGTAATATTCAAATTACCAGCGCAATGGATAAGCTAAGCGAATCTGAACAGGAGTTGCAGAAATTGAATAAATCCAAAGACAGGATTTTTTCGGTTGTTGCACATGACCTGCGAAATCCGGTTGCTGCGGTTACAGGATTCTCAGAATTACTCTATGATAATTTTGAACAGTTTCCCGCAGAAACACAAAAGGAATATCTGTTGCAGATCCTGCAGGCAACACAAAGAATCCAGAATCTGCTGGAAAATCTTTTAATCTGGGCACGTTCCCAGATGCATGCAGTCAAGTTTGAACCTGAATCCCTGAGTCTCAAAACTATGCTAGATGAGTCTGTGAAAGAGTTGAAAGCAAATCTTGACCATAAAAAAGTAAAATGCTTGGCAAAGGTAGACCGGAAATGCATCGTATACGCTGACAAGGCCATGATGCACACTGTTTTCCGGAATTTGATAATGAACGCAATTAAATTCAGTTTCCCGGGTGGAAAAATCAGGATAACCTGTATCAATAGCGAAGATAAATGCACTATATCGGTTGCTGACGAGGGTATAGGAATTCAGCCGGAAATTCAAAACAAATTGTTCGATGCCAACGAGGTTGTTTCTACACCTGGCACAACAGGTGAATCGGGCTCAGGGCTGGGCCTGGTGATCTGCAAAGAGTTTCTGATAAAAAATAGCGGCACGATTGAGGTTGAAAGTGAACCGGGCAACGGCTCTACATTCATTATAACCCTTCCGATAGCAGAAAAGCCTTAATTCTGCTTTAACCGATCCCTGAACACTTAGTAATTCAGTATAACTGACCACTTGAGGAATAAAACTGAACTGAACAACCTTGGCTGACCGGTAATCATAAGTTGTGCATTTTGTCTGGAACATGGATTTCATCGGTTTTTCGTTGTAACTTTATATCATGTACCCGGCACTCTATTACGAAAAAAGGAAAGACCGGTCTGTAAGGTGTTCGCTTTGTCCCCATCAATGCATTCTCAAGCAGGGAGATTACGGGAAGTGCAATACCAGGATGAACGTTGATGGTGAAATGGTCGCCATGAATTACGGGATCCTGTCATCCATATCAACAGACCCTATTGAAAAAAAACCGTTATATCATTTCTGCCCTGGCCGGTCTGTTCTTTCGATCGGTGGATTTGGATGTAACCTTTCGTGCGATTTCTGCCAGAATTGTGAAATATCACAAATTGATAAGCGGATTTTTGACCGTCATCCAACCAGAACCCCCGAAGATATAGTCAATAAAGCCCTTATGCATGCCGACAATATTGGACTGGCCTACACCTATAATGAACCGACGGTATACTTTGAATATATGATCAGGTGTGCTTCGCAGATTAAAGAAAACGGTTTGATGAATGTTATGGTTACCAACGGGTATATAAATAACAAGCCCCTGGAAGACCTGTTATCGTTAATTGATGCATTCAATGTTGATCTGAAGGCTTTCCGGAACGAGTTTTATAAAAAGAGATCGGGAGCAGCTTTGAGACCGGTTCTTGATTCCATAGCGACTATAGCTGGTGCGGGAAATCACCTTGAATTGACTTTTTTAATTATACCCGGCTATAATGATTCTGAAGATGAATGGGAGGATATGATCCAGTGGATATTCAACTATTGTGGAAAGGATACAGTACTTCATGTAAGCCGATATTT
>CAZIAU010000472.1:3023-3420 GCA_964536755.1 uncultured Bacteroides sp.
GCAGCCGGACGCATCAATTACATTTACCCGGGAAATGCTCCTCAACTTGACAGCCAGACTTTTTGTCCTCATTGTCATAACCTGCTGATTGAAAGAAACCTCTACAGTGCTATTGTCAGGGGAATTGGACCTGACGGACGTTGTCTTGATTGCAATAAAAAGATATATGGTTCCTTTAACCAGAAATAAAATGAAAACCAGGGATGCAGCTGTTGAAGGACGTTTTTATCCTTCTTCAAAGAAAGGAATATTTGATCAGATCAGGAACATTGAGAGTATGGGTACCTATCCGGACATTGGCCTGGAGATAGGAATGATTTATGGAGCCATATTACCACATGCCGGCCACATCTATTCAGGGCATCAGACTGTTCCCTTTTTCAAGCTGATCCGCAGG
>CAZIAU010000473.1:0-3408 GCA_964536755.1 uncultured Bacteroides sp.
AGGGATCCCTGGTCCAGGTGGCCTTCTACGGGGGTTATTTTGCCATGGCTTTCCCTGCTGCCATTTTTATTAGGAAATTTACATACAAGGCAGGTATCCTGGTCGGACTGGGATTGTATGCCACCGGGGCCCTGCTCTTTATTCCTGCCAGTGCCATTGGGATTTACGCTCCATTTCTGATAGCTTATTTTATACTGACCTGCGGTCTATCCTTTCTTGAAACCAGTGCAAATCCATACATTTTGTCCATGGGTGCTGAAGAGTCTTCAACACAGCGGCTCAATCTGGCTCAATCGTTTAACCCGATCGGCTCCATAACCGGTATGTTCATTGCAAAATCTTTTATCCAGGCCAGGCTGGATCCACGCGATACTATACAGCGTGGGATGTTAAGCCCGCAGGAATTTAAGGATGTCAAGACAAGCGATCTCCATATTCTCAGTTCGCCATACATTATTATCGGTATCGTGATCCTGGTGATGTTTGTCTTAATTGCCCTGGTAAAAATGCCCAGGAATGCGGATAAGAACCACTCCATTGAATTCCTGCCAACACTAAAAAGGATTTTTTCTTTGCCCCGTTACCGGGAAGGAGTTGTTGCACAGTTTTTCTATGTGGGTGCCCAGATCATGTGCTGGACATTTATTGTGCACTACGGCACCCGCTATTTCATGAGTCAGGGTATGGGCGAGCAGGAGGCCGAAGTGCTTTCTCAACAATATAACATTGTGGCCATGGGCATATTTATTGCCAGCAGGTTTATCAGCACACTCCTGATGAGGTTTGTGAAGCCCGGACTGTTACTGATGTACTTTGCCATGGGCGGATTTGCACTGGTTTCCGGTGTAATAATCTTCCAGGGGATTACAGGTCTCTATTGCCTGGTAGGAGTATCAGCCTGCATGTCGCTGATGTTCCCTACCATTTATGGTATAGCCCTGAGGGGTTTAGGGGAGGATGCTAAATTCGGGGCGGCCGGACTTATCATGGCCATCCTGGGAGGATCGGTTATGCCGCCGCTGCAGGGTGCCATTATCAAACAGGGAACTATTTTCTCTCTGCCTGCTGAGAATGTTTCATTTATTATCCCCTTGATCTGTTTCGTGGTGGTTGCCATTTATGGCTACAGGACCAGGACATTTGCACACTAAATAGTAATTGTAACCTGAAATGAAGCTGACGGAAAGGAACCCACTGGGGAAAACAGGATTGAACATACCACGGGTTGTCTATGGAACCAGTTACCTTGGAAACCTTTATACAGCCCTTGCTTATGAGGATAAGCTGTCACTTATGAAAAAATGGTTCGAATGCACTGAAATTCCTGTTGTTGTTGATTCAGCCGGAAAATATGGTGCCGGGCTTGCCCTTGAGATCATCGGAAAGGGACTGGGGGAGATGGGAATTGCTCCTGAAGATATTGTGATCAGCAACAAACTGGGGTGGTACAGGGTACCACTCACTTCTGATGAACCTGCATTTGAACCGGGAGCGTGGGCCGATCTTGAAAATGATTGTATCCAGACATTCGGTTATGAAGGAATTATCAGGTGCTTCGAGCAGGGAAATGAACTGCTTGGCGGGATTTACCGGTCGGAACTGGTTTCCGTTCACGATCCGGATGAATACCTCAATGCTTCTGAAGGTCCTGAGGACCGGGATAAGAGATTCATTGAAATTCTTGAATCCTACCGGGCCCTGTTTGATCTGAAAGCTGAAGGAGAAGTAAAAGCGGTGGGCATTGGCTCCAAGGACTGGACCATTATCATGGAACTCTACGAACATGTACCCTTTGACTGGGTGATGTTCGCCAATAGCTTTACTATCTTCAGTCACCCTGAAGAGCTTCTTACCTTTATGGATAAACTGTATAAGGATGGTGTCGGGATTATCAATTCGGCCGTATTCCATGGTGGATTTCTAACCGGAGGCCATAAATTTGATTATCAGGAGGTGGATCCGGGGTCGGACAAAGGTCAGATCCTTTATGGATGGAGAACTACCTTTTCTGAGGTTTGCGAAAGATATGGCGTATTCCCGGCGGAAGCATGCCTGCATTTTGGTTTATCCCACCCGGCCATATCCAGCATTGCCCTGAATACAAGCAAACCGGAAAAAATGAACAGAAATGTGGAGGTTATCAGGAAAAAAATTCCGCCAGCTTTCTGGGCCGATTTAAAGGAAACGGGATTGATCGATCCGGAATTCAGGTACCTTTAAATGATTTAAGATTAATGGATGCATTGACTATTGTAAAACCTGGCAAGGTTGAGATCAGCACCCGGGAAAAACCTGAGGTGGGTGACGGGGAACTACTTGTTAAACTGAAATATGTAGGATTCTGCGGTTCTGACCTGAGTACATTCCTTGGAAAGAACCCTATGGTGCAGTACCCGCGAGTGCCCGGTCATGAGATTTCGGGTGTTATAGAAAAAGCTGGTAAAGGCAGCCCTGGAGATCTTACGGCAGGTCTTCCCGTTACTGTTGTTCCTTATACCAGTTGCGGACAGTGCCCATCCTGCAGAAGGGGCAGAAGCAATGCCTGTCAGTTTAACCAGACCCTTGGCATACAGCGTGACGGGGCAATGATGGAGTACATCTCAGTTCCCTGGCAGAAAATATTAAAGGCTCCAGAACTTGGGGAACTGGAACTGGTAATGGTTGAACCCCTTACAGTGGGATTTCATGCCATTGACAGGGGTGAAGTGACAGGTTCGGATGTGGTTATGATCCTTGGTTGCGGAATGATCGGTGCCGGTGCCATAATAAGAGCGGCCCTAAGAGGGGCTACTGTCATTGCAGTGGACATTGATGACCATAAACTGAACCTGGCCGGTGAACTGGGAGCACAACACACCATTAATTCCATCTCATCCGATCTGCACGAAGAGCTGGTCAGGCTCACTGACGGTGAGGGGCCGGACGTGGTGGTGGAATCTGCCGGTAATCCAATTACCTACAGGGCTGCGGTAGAAGAGGTCGCTTATACAGGAAGGGTTATCTGCATTGGGTATGCAGGCAGTGAAGTATCCTTTGCCACCAAACTCTTTGTACAGAAGGAAGTTGATATTCTGGGATCGCGAAATGCCACACCTGAAGATTTCAGGGCGGTTATATCATACCTGGAACGGGGAATATTTCCACTTGAAAAGATGATCACAGACAGGATCAGGCCGGAAAATGCAGCCTTTGCCCTACAAGCGTGGGCTGATGATCCCGGGAAAGTGATGAAATTAATACTGGATCTTACTTAAAGATGAAATAAAGCTGAGATAAAAATGAAACTCTCTTATACGTTTCTGTTGATGGCCGGATCATTGATTGCCTGCAGAGGCGAAACTGAACAGGATAAACCGGAACCGAAGAAGAACATCTTTGGCATGTTTAATCATAATTTTCTTCCTGAGC
>CAZIAU010000474.1:0-3407 GCA_964536755.1 uncultured Bacteroides sp.
TCGTGCCATCTCCATTCCTACTTCGAGCATATATTCATCGTCCTCTTCATACTTCCATCTTATAAGAATATTTTCACCCTGGATCTCTATTTTTCCCAGAGTTTTAAATACATCAAGTATATACTTGGCCGATGTTGAATTAAAATATTCGAAATAAAAATTAAAAACAGGAGAAGTGGCATCTTTTGGAAGGCCTTTTTCCAAAATCTCTGAAGCATATTGTTCCAGCCACTCCAGCACGGGCATGTAAAAATTCCTTACATCCTCGGGTCTGGATTCCCCGGAAAATTCAAACAGGTTATTTTCCGGATCAAGCACAATTCGTGGTGAATTTAAAGTTGGTTCAATGATTAACTTTTCCATGAATCATTCATTTATGGTTATTTGAATATCGAAAAATGAGTAGTCCTTATCGATTGATGTAAAATTATATTTTACTTCGTGTTCAGTCCTCAGGGCAAGGGTAATCAGTCCCAGTCCGGCCCCTGTATCTTTTTCTCTGGATTCTCTGTTGATGGTGTCCTCATAAAGTGTCTTCAGGGCTTCCTTATCCAGTTGATTTAAACGGTCAAGATTAAATGTGAGGTTACCAATATTTTCGTTCAGTACCATATTGCCGGCTTTGACAATAAACATAGCACCCTTTTTCTTAATGGAGATGACCGGTTCTTTTTTCTTTTTCCTTAAATGTGCCGTACTGTTATCCGCATACTTGAAGATATTGTCGATCAGTTCAACAAAAGTGCCGTACAATCTCTTCCTGGCAGGTTTCTTCAGTTCCTGAAACTCCTTTGTTGCCCTTAATTCATTTAGCAGAGTTTCTATGGTGTCATGGGTAACCGGACCCTGA
The DNA here is from genome assembly GCA_964536755.1 of uncultured Bacteroides sp. GTDB lineage: Bacteria > Bacteroidota > Bacteroidia > Bacteroidales. Next base: position 851 of record CAZIAU010000474.1, read on the forward strand.
TAATCTATAATAGTTACTGCTTTAGGCATCTGGATATATGGTCGCTTCCGGACTGCAAAGTAAATAAAAAAGCTGTTCGATGTTATGGTAATCACTTTAATTTGAGGCGTTCAGCGGGGATGTTAATTAATTTGTACATTTATCTTCAAACATGTTTGAAATTCCGGTTCAAATTTTAATCCATGAGTGAAGCCATTCTTAAAGCATTGATGCAGTTATTTGCATTGATTGTCGATATCGATGCAATTGAAGAGATCTCAGAAAAGGAAAGAGACATTATAAGGTCTTTCCTCTCCCGCCAGCTAAACAATGAACTTGTGGAGAGGTACATGAAGATTTTCGATGAATATCTTGTCCAATACCACCAGCATACCCTTACCAAAGACAGCATCAGGGAGAGGAAGCATACTGCACTTACTGCCGTAAGGATCCTGGGGATCTGTGAACAGATCAACGAGGAACTTGAGCAAAGACAAAAGATATACGTGATCATACAGTTGATCGAATATATTGCATATGGTATAGAGGTGAGGGAAACTGAGCTGGATTTTCTAAATACGGTAGCTTCCGCGTTTAATATTCTCGATCGGGACTATCAGAATATTCTGAATTTTGTAGCCTTCTCACTTGAACAAATTCCTCAGAAAGAAAATGTTTTGCTTATCAGCAGTGAGGAATCACCGGCTCTTGAGAAAATGAATCACATCTGCAACAAGAAACTGCAGGGTGAGATCTCTTTTCTGAATATCACCAGTGTCAATACATTTATTCTTCGTTATCATGGCAAAGAGGATCTTTTCCTGAACGGACAGAATATTCTTCCCGGGTACACCTATACTTTTGAACACGGCTCCTCGATAAGGGGACAGAGTACCGATCCCATCTACTACTCTGATGTGGCCGGGATCTTTTCAAAATCATCCATCTCCTCCAACCTGAAGTTCATTGCCCGGGGAGTTGTATTCAGGTTCAAAAACAGTGAAAACGGACTCCAGGAATTTAACATGGAGGAAGAAGCCGGAAGGCTGGTGGGAATTATGGGTGGAAGCGGTGTTGGAAAATCTACCCTGCTCAATGTATTAAACGGTAACCTGAAGCCCGAGAGTGGCGAGATATTGATCAACGGGTACAACCTTAACCTTAAAGAAGATAAGGAGAAGCTCAATGGTGTCATAGGTTTTATCCCTCAGGACGATCTTTTAATTGAAGATCTGACTGTATACCAGAACCTCTATTACAATGCCAAACTCTGCCTTGACAGTTATAATGATGTGCAAATTAAGGGTATCGTGACCCAGGTATTGTATGACCTGGATCTTTTCGAGATCAGGGACCTGAAAGTTGGCAAGCCCCTGAACAAAGTGATCAGCGGGGGTCAGCGTAAGAGGGTGAACATCGGACTTGAGCTGATCCGCGAACCATCAATCCTGTTTGTGGATGAACCCACATCCGGGCTCTCCTCGGTGGATTCGGAAATGGTCATGAACCTTCTGAAGGAACAGGCCTATAAGGGCAAGCTGGTTATAATAAATATCCATCAGCCTTCATCGAACCTCTACAAAATGTTCGATAAGATCATATTCATGGATAAGGGGGGCTACCAGATATACTACGGTAATCCTTCAGAAGCTGTGGTATATTTTAAAACCAAAAGTCACCACGCCAACGCAAAGGAGGATCAGTGTGCATGCTGTGGAAATGTGGATGCCGACCAGGTAATGCAGATCATTGAATCAAAGATAGTGAATGAGCACGGAAAACTGTCGCGTACCAGAAAGGTCAGTCCGAAAGAGTGGTTCGAGGAGTTCAGAAAAAGCGCACGGCAGCAAACGGGGAAAGAACCATTAAAGGAGGAGCTGCCTCCGAATTACTACAGCATTCCCGGATTGCTGAAACAAATGAAGATCTTTTTTGTCAGGGATATCCTGTCCAAACTTGCCAATAAACAGTATGTGCTGATCAGTCTGCTGGAAGCCCCGTTGCTGGCAGTGATCCTTGGATATTTTACCAAATATTTCAGCGGAACACCGGGAAACCCGGATGCCTATGTATTCCTGAACAATGATAACCTGCCGGCCTACCTCTTTATGAGTGTTATTGTTTTCCTGTTCCTTGGGCTGAATATCAGTTCTGAAGAGATCATCAAGGACCGGAAAATCCTCCAGCGTGAATCGTTCCTGAATTTAAGCCGTGGAAGTTATCTGGATTCCAAGATCCTGATCATGTTCGTGATATCGGCGATACAGTCTTTTTCTTATGTCCTGGTTGGCAATATGATTTTTGAGATCAGGGGTATGATGCTCAGCTGCTGGCTAATCCTTTTCACCACCTCATGTTTTTCCAACATGCTTGGACTGAATATCTCATCCGGACTCAATTCTGTGGCCACTATCTCTGTTCTGGTTCCGATCCTGCTGATCCCACAGATCCTTTTCAGCGGGGTGATGGTGAAATTCGATAAACTGAATAAAAGCCTCACTAATTACGAATACGTTCCGGTTATCGGTGATATGATGACCTCGCGATGGGCCTACGAAGCACTGACCGTTAACCAGTT
>CAZIAU010000475.1:0-3401 GCA_964536755.1 uncultured Bacteroides sp.
CAACCCTTTAATCACTGGTTTGAAGATGGGGTCATGCGGATTGACCTGACTTTCAGCGGGACCTCCAGTGAAACATCATATTCATTTACCGGACTCAAGAAGGAGCAGTTCTACAGCGGATCTAAATCTTCTCTGATCGACCCATTCGATTATGGCGATCACAGGTTTGATGTTTTAGATGTATCAACGGGGAAGCTGATCTTCAGACAAACCTACTGCACCCTGTTTCGTGAATGGCAGACAACACCTGAGGCAGATACGTTAAGACGTGCCTTCAGTCATGTGGTCAGGTTTCCCTGGCCCAGATCGAAGGTGAAGGTGGAGGTATACGACCGGGATAAAAAGGGCAGGTTCAACCTGTCATGGTCAGGTATTTTTGATCCTTCAACAATCTATGCCGATCCCGGGAACCCCCTGGAATTTGAAACAGTGGACCTGGACATTAATGGCCCTCCGGGGGAGAAGGTGGATATCCTTTTCCTGGCTGAAGGTTACACTGCTGAAGAGATGGACAAGTTCATTGACGATGCCAGGCGGTCGGCCGGCTATATATTTTCCGGGGAGCCTTTTTTAAGTAACAGGGAATCATTCAATGTGAGGGCGGTACTGTCGGCTAGTACTGAATCGGGTACAGATAATCCCGGGATGGGCATATGGAAGAATACTGTCATGAATTCCACCTTTTATACCTTTGGAATAGAACGATATATGACAACCCTTGATTTCAGTTCGGTTTGCGACGTTGCTTCCAATGCCCACTACGACCAGATCTATATCCTGGTAAATACAGATAAATACGGAGGAGGAGGTATCTATAACTTCTATAGCATCTCGGCTGCGGATAACCTGAAGTCCAGGGCCGTGGTTATCCACGAATTCGGGCATTCATTCGGGGGTCTTGCTGATGAATACTACACTTCAGAGGTGGCTTATAACGATATGTTCCCTCTGGATGTGGAACCGTGGAACCCGAATCTCACCACCCTGGTGGATTTCGGTTCCAAATGGAAAGATTTGCTGGGGAAAGCTATACCCATACCTACGCCCGCCACGGAAAAATACGAAAAGATAACCGGAGTCTTTGAGGGCGGGGGATATGTTGCAAAAGGCGTATACAGGCCTATGATCGATTGCAGGATGCATTCCAACGATGCTGAGTTCTGCCCTGTTTGCAAAAGGGCTATCCTGCAGATGATAGAACGCCACACCGGTCTTAGGAACCTTTAATTTTTTATTTCGTAAGCGTATCCACAGGAATCACTTAATGTTTATATTTGTGGTTCAGCAAAATGCAACCCACTTTTCGTGAAAAGGCTGTTGGATGAAGAAATAATTGCAGGACTCAGGAAACGGGACAATCGTGTTCTGCAATATATCTATAAAAACTCCTACAATCCTGTAAAACAGCTGATTCTGAATAATGCCGGTTCCGATAATGATGCGGAAGATATTTTCCAGGAGGCACTGATCATCATTTTTAAGAAACTCAGGGACGAAAGTGAATTTGAACTCACCTCTTCATTCAATACCTACATTTATTCTATTTCCAGGTTGCTCTGGCTCAAGCATTTACGCAATATTAAGAAAATTGAGATCGATCCGTTGAACAGGGATATGGAGGAAAGGATCGAATTCGAAGAACCTCTGCCCGTGCAGGATAAGGACCTCAGGATGGCCATTTACCAGCGTACACTGCTTAAGATCCCGGAAGATTGCCAGAAGATACTGAGGCTCACCGCACAGGATATTACTTCCAAGGAGATTGCCCGTCAGCTGGGATTCCGCAGTGAAGGTTATGTGAGGAAGCGCCGCCATTTCTGCAAAGAATACCTGGTAAATAAGATCAAGGAAGATCCAGATTACCAGTCCATGTATGAAGATTAGGCTTAAATGAAGAGATTACTAATATACCGGGCCCTGTCTATCGCAGCACAGATTCTGTTTCTCCTTTCACTATTTCCGGCTGTCAGGGCAACTATTCTTTATGTGGGCCCGAATGAAGCATACACCAATATGCTATGGGCCATTTCTCAAGCCAGCGACGGAGATACCATTATTGTATGAGACGGTATCTATGTGCAGGATATCAAGATTTCCAGATCCGTGGTATTGATGTCCGAAAACCTGCATGGGGCAGTGATCGGGAATCAATCAGATGCTGTTGCAAGGTTCTTCATATCCAGGGATAGCGTTAATCATGTGGTTATTGACGGGATATACTTTGCATTCATGAAATACAGACGGCATACCTGTTCAAGGAAGATCGTGGTTGTAAGATAGTATAGTATCGATAGTTTGTAGAGTGACCAAAAACGATAATGATGAGGTCATTTTCCCGGATAGAACTTATCATTCTTAAAACGTTTCACCATCTTTCCAAATTCCTTATCCTTTCGCCGTTTTTCAAAAACAGTCGATTCAAAGTGTTCTGTCTCTCTCTCAAGTTTCATGAAATTCTCATAGGAAGCGCGGTCAATTTCCCCCTTTTCAACAGCTTCCAGTACTGCACATCCCGCTTCATGAATATGAGTACAATCTTTAAATTTACACTGCCCCGAGAGCAATAGGATTGAACTGAAGGCATCCTTAATTCCGGCCTGCAAGTCCGTAATCCCTATTTCTCTCATCCCCGGATTGTCTATGAGGATCCCTCCTCCGGGAATAATGACCAGCTCACGTCGTGTTGTGATATGTTTGCCCCTGTTTGAGCTCTTGCTGATCGAATCAGTTTTCAGCCTAGATTCACCCAGCATGTTGTTGATCAGGGTTGATTTACCCACACCGGATGATCCCAGGAGACAATAGGTTTTCCCTCTTTCAATGATTCTTTGAAACTCCGGATATCCGGAAAGGGTATGATTACTTACCGGGAAAACGGGGACTGTGCCAACCCGGTCTTTTATCTTTCCCAGGAGGTCTCTGAGATGTGTATCATCAACCAGATCAACTTTGCTGAACACTACCACGGGATTTACCCCGGATGCATGGCAGATGGTCAGGTATCTTTCAATCCTGTTCAAATTAAAGTCCCTGTCAACCGCCTGGACGATAATGCCATAATCCACATTTGTGGCGATAATTTGCTTCTCCCCGAACTTCCCCACGGCCTGTCTTTCCAGTATTGTTCTTCTTGGAAAAACAGAGTGAATGATTGCTTTGGAACCGTCATAAACAGATAGAGCAACCCAGTCGCCCACTGCCGGAAAGTGGTCAATGCAGTTTGCCGAATATCTCAGATTCCCGGTAATCTCCCCTTCAAGCTCACAATTCTCAGTCTGAATTATGTATCTCTCCCTGTGTTCGGAGATGATCCTGCCAACATTGAAGCTCAGAAGGTTCTGTTGTATCCTGTACTCCTCAAGTTCAGCTGTATATCCCAGGTCTTCAAGCTTCATTGCTAC
>CAZIAU010000476.1:0-3400 GCA_964536755.1 uncultured Bacteroides sp.
ATTCTTTTTCATATAACCCATGAAGTATAATTCTGAATTCATATTATTCATTGCATGTATCCTTTTATGCATTAAAGGATGTGAGGATAATGATCCGGATTCATATCTAAGGCACGACCATGCCAAAAAACTAGACATTCCTGTATCAGGTAGCTTACAAAATCCGGCTTTTTCTCCAGATGGTAATGCAATTGTATTTACAAGATTCAGAAACGGTTATAATCAAGCTCCAGCGGATATCTTTATATATAATCTTGAAAGTGGCAATATTGACACTCTTGTTCTGGATGGAAGCGTAAATGTTAATCTTCCTGGTTCATGCTGGAACTCACACAGTGCAAGTATTGTTTTTTCATCTTCTCGAGATCCACATGATGAAATATATATAATTGATGAAAACGGAAATCCAGGAGATGAGATCAGAATAACTAGTAGAGAAAATTATATGGCTTATGAACCGACTTTTTCACCAGATGGGGAGTGGATTGTCTTTGAATCACACCCTTTAGATGCTGAAAAACAAGGAGTAATAATGAAGCATAAACTGGATAATAGTATTGCATATCAACCACTATGAAAAATGGAAAGCTTTTAATTATAATTGATTGTATCATTAACTTATTCCTAGGAATTGTATTGCTGGCTTACTCAGATTTTGTTATCAGGATCTTTGGCTTACCAGAGACTGAACAGGTTTTCTACCCAAATATTTTAGGTGCGGTACTTTTTGGAATTGGAATTGCATTAATAATAGAATACAGAAGAGTGAATGGATTTATCGGATTGGGATTGGGAGGTGCCATTGCGATTAATATGATTGGAGGAATAGTTTTACTCATATGGCTAATTTGGGGAAATCTCAACATTCCGGTCCAGGGAACAATTATTCTGTGGATTTTGGATTTCCTGTTAGTCGGAATAAGTTCATTTGAACTTCACGCATACCTGAAAGAGAATCGCCATTCAAGATAAGCTATAAATTCAGCCTTCCTTGAAGGTATCGGTCAACTATCTGCAGACATCTTTCCTGTGTCCTCTCTTTATAACCATGACTACCAGTTTTCGGATCTAACCAATAATTTTGAAGCAGCAGATAACCGATTATTGAGAAAATAGATTACTTTCGCAAACGAAAAATAAATATCCAATGACAATGGACGAAGGCCCGTATCATAGAAGATTTAAGTATTAACGATTCTGTAAGGACTTCGTGTTTCCTTACAGGATGAAAATTGTAAGGAGACATTATCATGATTAAAATCTTTAAAACATTTGGTGGTTATGTTGAAATCAACGAACCAGAGAAAGGTTGCTGGATTAATACAACAAATCCTTCATTGGAAGAAATCAATAAGCTTAACAGTGAATTTGGTTTACCTACCGACCTGATAAATGATATTTTAGACCAGGACGAAAGACCTCGTATAGAATTTAACGATGACCAGACATTGTTGATTCTTCGAATTCCTGTTGAAGTCCAAAATAATGGAGTTCCGTTTAATACAATCCCGCTGGGAATTTTTCTCACAGAGAATTTTATTTTGACTCTTTGCCTGCAGGACAACGAAATCTTACCGATCGGAAGGCCATCACCGTTCAGGGACCAGTACAAAGAAATAACTGATAGTATCAATTTTATACTTCGACTGTTTCTTCGCTCAGGGAATTTGTATTTGAGATACTTAAAGCAAATTAACCAAATGACTTCATTAATTGAACAGGACCTTGAAAAATCAATTAAAAACAAGGAACTGAACAAATTACTGAAAATGGAAAAGTGTCTGGTTTATTTTATTACCTCCATAAAAGCAAATGAAATAGTTTTGACAAAACTTCGCAATTCAAAAAAGATAACAACCGAAATAAATGAGGACTTATTGGAAGACTCATTTATCGAAAACAAACAAGCTCTTGAAATGGCCCAGATATACTCGGACATTCAGAGTGGAATGATGGACGCATTTGCCTCTGTTATTTCCAATAACCTGAATGTTGTCATGAAACAACTAACACTTATCTCTATCATTTTAATGATCCCGACATTGATAGCCAGTGTTTTCGGAATGAATGTTCCAATCCCGTTTGAAAGTACGTCCTGGGCATTGCCTGTGATAATTCTGGTTTCTTTGGCACTGTCAGTTTCAGGTGTAATTCTGTTTCGTAAAAGACAGTGGATTTAATACCTGTTGTCAAAATTCAGGAGGGTTAATCCTTTCTTGATAAGTAACTCATACTTTAAACCTGGGAGTTTTATAATTAATGAGAATTAAAATTATTTTTGAAATCAAAACAATCCATAAAAAGAATAAATAAAAAATGGCGCAACAGTATTTAGATCATTCAAAAGCAATATTAACATCCAACCGTTCAAATTTTAAAGGAGGGAGCAAAGGTTCCGGGATAATTTCCCTGTTCGGGTATCAAAACGAATATGATCTCAGGGAAGGGTATCCTTTACTGACCACAAAAAAAATGGCCACGAAATCTATGTTCCATGAAACAATATGGTTCCTGAGAGGGGATACGAATATTAAATATCTTGAAGATAATAATTGTCCTATCTGGAGGCCTGATGCCTTTCAGGACAATCTTCCGGGAATGCAAAAAGAAAGAATTTTTCCTGAAGGAATTGTAAAATACTCTCCTGATTGGGACATGGCAATGAAAGAATATGGCCAGAGAATAAAAGAAGATAAAGAGTTTGCAGAAAGGTGGGGAGATGCAGGTCCGATCTACGGGAAACAATGGAGAAGATGGGAATATTATGATCATGACAAAGAAGTGTTTGTTGAAATAGATCAACTGAGTAAAATGATAAATGGCCTGAGAAAGAAACCGACCGGGAAAAAACACATTGTCGATTCCTGGAATCCCGGAGATACTCCGCACATGTCTTTGCCACCATGTCATGTTCTGTATCAGGCAACTGCAAATGAAGAGGGAGAATTAGAGTTACAGCTTTACCAGCGAAGTTGTGATCAATTTCTGGGAGTTCCTTTTAATTTAGCCAGTTATGCTGCCCTTACCCAGGTAATTGCCCAGGAAGCAGGGATGGTTCCAAAAACATTTATTCACACTTTTGGAGATTCACATTTTTATACCAGTATCGGAAAAAGAACACAATGGTACAGAGATAATTTCAAGGAGATACAAAATAGAATACGAAACGTTTCAGAAGGTGAGGAACATTTAGAAGTTGTTGACTGGATCAATAAAAATGCTCCCAGTGACGGAAATGAGGAAAAGTATGATCATGTAACTGCAATTCTTGAACAAATGTCAAGAACACCGAGACCAATGCCAAAATTACATATTGCAAAGAAACCTTTCGATCAACTGACAATTGATGATTTTGTTGTAGAAGATTATGATCCCCATCCTCCGATAAGAAGGAATATGT
>CAZIAU010000477.1:0-3397 GCA_964536755.1 uncultured Bacteroides sp.
GTAAAATAAGAAATTGCATTTCAAAAATGAAGACACTGTAATCATTTTCGGTAACAGTGTTATCGAGAGCTGCACTTAGAATACAAGTCTAATACATGTTACAATAGAAGGCAGAATATGAGAAGAATAATCACTAAGGATTGGAAGAACTCTTCTTATTTTATTTATTTCAATTTGATTTCAATCAAATGCTCTTTTGCAAGTAAGTCTAAACAACTTTTTTTCAGCAAAATCTGATATGAACTTGTTGTTTTTACTAGTACTTCCAGTTCTATACGATTGTGAGAATATTGAATTCACGTATGATGCATCAGGTGTAAAACTCAGAAAATATATTGAAGATTCAGAAACGACTACAGATTATGCTGGTAACTTTGTGTATATAGATGATCAATTGGCATATATTTTGACGTCAGAAGGTAGAATTGTACCTTTAGATACGGATTATAACTATGAATATCATTTGACGGACCACCTAGGAAATACCAGAGTAGTTTTTCTTGTCGATGATAATGAAATAAGTGTAACGCAAGTTGCAGATTACTATCCGTTTGGCATGACCTCGTATTTGTATCAATCAAGTCCTGTTAATGACTATTTATATAATGGGAAGGAATTTCAAAATGAAAATGGTTTGGATTGGTATGATTTCGGTGCGCGGTATTATGATCCTGTTCTCGGAAGGTGGCATAGTTTAGATCCCCAGGCCAGCTCCTTCGCCGGAATGTCCCCATACACCGGCATGGGGAATAACCCAATTGTCATCGTCGATCCCGAAGGAGAATCCATTGTTCTTGCTTTGGTTTTTGGTATCTATAGCGCTTGGGTAATGGGGTGCGAGGCTGGCTTTGCAGCTGAGGAAAACGGTGGCGATTTCTGGCAAAATGGATTTTGGAAGGGGGCAATTGTCGGTTTTGCAGCCGGAGCCATAGGAGGATCCGGTATTACTCCTCTTGGAACAGAATGGATAGGCATGACATCATGGGGAGCAGGACTTGGCGCAGCAACTCAGGCTGGGACCATCTGGGCGATGGGAGGTGATGATTACTCACAGATCTGGCAAGGTGCTCTTATTGGAGGAGCAATGGGATTTATGGCCTCGGAGCAGTTTGGAAACTGGACAGGAGGAAAGGGATTTAAAAGTCATCAAGCTGTTTTTGCTGATTTTGAATCTGGATTGTATACTCAAGAAGGAGGTATTTGGCAACAAGATTATTTAAATTATATATATCCAAATGTGAATGCTGATTATGTTCATTCAGATGGTCAAAGTTCATTTTGGTACAATAAGAATAATCATAACGAATATGGTATCCATTTTACAGATCATGCTTTTCAATCATATGATCAATTGCGTGGGACATATGGGAAAGAATCATTCCATTATTTCCGGTGGGATGCATATGGAATGAATGGATTTAAATTAGCAGATATTGAGACCTTTAATGCTGCTGTATATCCTGAAGAAAGACTTGGTGTTATACATCAATATCGGAATCAGGGACTATATGGACCTGTGAATACCTCATTTAGTAAAGGCGTTTCTGGTTTGGAATCAACAATAGATTGGTATAATATTGATGGTGCATATTACACGCAATTTAGATATATTCCTTTTAAAGAGAGGTGGTGGCACTTTATATATAAAATCCCAAGATTATGGTAAGATATATATTTAGTTTTTGTTTTCTTTGCTCGATATCAACAACAATTCTATCTCAAGTTAACGATAGTATTAATCGTGTTGGAACAAGAGTTGCAGAAGAGATGCCTGCTACAATTGATGAAATTAGGAGTTTTGTTGAAGATAATGTTAAATATCCTGAATCAAGGGAACCCGATTCAATATCGGGTTCTGTGATAGTCACTTTCTGGGTAGATACTCTTGGAACTACATATGGTCATATAGTAGAAAGAAGTTTAGGGAAGGAATTTGATGAAGAAGCTCTAAGAGTGTGTAAACTTATTAATTTCCCAAAGCCTGCATATTCAGGAGGAGTACCTGTACAAGTTTTTTATACTCTTCCAGTGACATTTACAAAGCAATTTAAAAGAAGCAATGGGAAAAGGTGAAAAAATGGGAAAAGGATTCCTTTTAGAAGCATATTCTGGAAGTAATGAATGAATCAGAATGGGATTTTTGCCGGAATCACAGAATCTCTCTTTGCCGATGCGGACGAAACCGCTGTTTCTTCTTTTTTGATGGGAATTTTCCCTTTTAGTTCCGCCAGGTGTTCCCGGTTGACGCTGAGCACCAACGCTTCTCGCTGGGTTGATGAAAATTTGACAATTTCTTCTAAGTTGTTTATATCTAAGGGCTATTGTGAATCTTTTGTTGAAAAAAGGTTCGAACTTCGTTCAGTAGTCCCCGACTTAATAATCAGTCAGTTACTGTCAAATAGATTGTAGCTGATTTTTTATTTGCACAGGATTTGCATAGATGATGCCTATAAAACCTAATAGTTGAATCGCCTCTATTGAAGTTTTCTGAAAACTGTAGGGCAGGGTTACGTAGAGAAGCTTAACATGTCTTTTTCTAGATTATTATAGGTATTCCAATCAAGGATCCCAAGTATTTTAAATGACATGTTCTTTTGAAGATATGCCTTAAACAAATTAGGATATTTGATTATTAGTTTCTCAAAAAAGCCTTTTGTTGTGGAATTTAGATCTCCTTCTTCAAAGTGCATACCTTGATTTCTTCCATACCAAATAATTTCCTTAATAAGCAGGTCTTTTAGCTTTCTTCCATTTTTGCAGGATTCTAGATTCCCATATTTCCTTATTATTCCTTGTTTAGCAATCTGAAGAATTGAACTTGAAAGAGTATCAATTGAATATTGTTTATTTCTGATTTCCTCTTTTAGGTCCAGGATTTTCTTCTCTAATTCATTAAATGTTGGAATATCAGTTTTGATTTCTGACCAATATATCATTGTACCTATACCTTCATCATCAAGATCTGGATTATGAGATAGAAAATCTAGTAATTCATTATCATGAGCTAATTTCTTAACTAAATTGTTCTTCTTTTTGATCAGGTTATCCATTTCAGTTCGTTCTTTCCATACCAGATCTAAAAGAGACTCTAAAGCATATTTAACATCTTGTAAAAATCTTTCCATCACGGTATTTTTAAATATATCAGATAAAGTGCATCTTGGATGAGAACATATGGTAATCTTTTTGTAATAGAGGTTATAAACCGATTTCTGACTATTCAATGAAAAAGCTTGGAACAAGGAAAGTCCCAGTGTAATTAATTAGAGATCACCCCTGATTCTTAAATCCCCTATCAATTATTGATAAAAAAAGGTAGAATACTCCAATGAATCAAGAAACAAATAAGCAACAGAAACTTGCGAATAACATTTGTCCAGTTTGTCAATCATCTGGA
>CAZIAU010000478.1:0-3392 GCA_964536755.1 uncultured Bacteroides sp.
GTTCATCATTGCTGGACTTGTTGGTGATATCATCCAACACCATTTTCCTGATATCCTGCCAATTTACAAATAAGACTCTTGGATTTTTATCGGTTATATCCACTGGAATATACCCAACTTCTTGCATTGCGACATCAAGAAATTCAATGGTGACATAATCACCATTGACCATCAGGTCTAAGACCTTGACCGTAAGCATACGGCCAGGTACACTTCCGATTTTTTCCACCAGCCGTGGGCTGCTCCCAGCAGGTTCTGCTCATTTCGGACTATACTGACCCCTGATCAGGTTTGGGACAAGTTTAAATGCAATTGGGGATTCTGGAGTAGAGTCAGGATTTTCCAACTTGTTCCAGAAGTTTATGGATATTCCTACAGGTTTGTTGGAGTTTTCTGAAGTTTTTCGGAGGCAATCCAACGATGGGGCAACAGATCAGCCAGGTCAAGTGAATAATCATTGTTATATTCCGGGATCCGGGTTAGCACATCAGTGAGCCATTCCCTGGGATTCACACCACAGGCCTTGCAGCTTCCAAGGAGGGAGTAAATAATGGCTGCATTTTCCGCTGCTTCATGATTACCACAGAACATGTAATTCTTTCTTCCTACAGCTAAGCCTCTTAATGCATTTTCGACCCCATTGTTATCCAGTTCATACCGGCCATCCAGATGGTACCGGGATAATCGATGGAAAATCGAATATGTATAACTCAATGCCTTAGCCATTCTTCCTTTTGGCAACACCTTAGGATAATACTGTATCACCCACTTCTCAAAGGCAGTAAGAATAGGATATGCCAGTCTCTTCCGAAGCTCAGCCCGCTGCTCATAGCTCAACTGCTGATCAGTGGCCATGGCCTCGACACGATAGAGCAAACCGATCTGTTCCAGGGCATACTCAGCTCCGGATTTATCCTCTTTTAGGGATTCAGAAAATTTCCTTCGGGCGTGTGCCCAGCAACCCAGGAGCAAAACCCCCTTTTTATGCTCATATATCGAATAGGCCTCATAACCATCCGTCTGGACGGCTCCCTGGTATTCACGAAGTAATTCAATTACCACTCTCTGTGCACGTGAGCCCCGGTCGTAATGGAAAAACAATAAATTCTCCATCACAGAACGCACCACCCATAGATATGATTTGACTGCCCGCTGCTTCTTATTATCGATCACCGGGACCGTACTTTCGTCAACCTGGATGTAATCTGTGGCCAGTACAATTTCTCTTAACCTATCGTACAAAGAACGGAGCAGGTCACAACTGCCCTTAAACCAGCCATTGACTGTCGAGGCAGGAATTGATATCCCGGATTGCTTAAATATGGCCAGCTGCCGGTGGAAAGGCAGGTGGTGCAGGTATTTACTTATCAGAAGCTCTGCCAGCAGGCTCGGTCCGGCATTGCTGCGGGGAAGCGGCAAAAGGGGCATTGCCCCTATCTTTATTTTGGCCCCTGATTCTTCAGTATCCTCAGCCTTATCTTGTAAGTCTTTCTTCAATACATATTTGCGACGTACAATGCGACGAACATACAGCTCGGGCGACTTTTGTTCCAATATCTCCGTGACTTCTTCACCGATATACACCCAGTTTTCATCGATGCCTTCAGGTTCGATGATTTCTTCTTCCCGGCGATACCAATCCGGTAAAGGCAGGCGAACAGGTTGTTTCTTCTCCTTCTCCAGTTTCTTGCGTTCATAAGAGATGATTTCCCTGGCTGCTTCTACAATAGCTTCTTGCTCTTCTGGCAACACATCCAGGCCTTCGAAGTCAATCTTACGCTGGTTGGGATCCTCCGGGATATACTTCTCGCTGCTGGGTTTCCAGAACTTGCGGCGATACCAGGATAACTGATCGGTCAGCTGTTTGATCTTATCATCTTTTTCCTTGAGCTGCTCGTCCTTCTTTTTAAGCAAAGACTCAGCCTTTTCTAATGCACCATTGTCGATTTCCCTCAGCCGGGACAACTCCAGATACATTTCGTCCCGCTCCTGCAAAAGGGCCTCGATTAACTGATCTCTGTCGGTAGAATTATCCACTGCAAAAGGCTGTGCTTTACAGTGTTTAAGATAATAAAAATGCCCCGTGTTTGCCTCGAAAAACCCTTGTTCTTTATCAACATTTTCTGTGGATATCTTAAGACCTTTTTTTGAGTTTTGCTTTGCGCAATTTGACACTCTCAACCATCATCAACAGGTCGTTCCAGTGTATACTCAAAGACAGGGTTTGTTCATCAAAGGAGGGCAGCTTGAATCGACCTGAGTCCAGCTTCTTATGGTAGATAACCATCCCGGCGTATTCCATGTGAAGGATCTTCATGATATTCTGTCTTCGGTTAACGAAAATGAATACTCCACCTTCACGTACATCCTGGTTCATGAACTCAGTAACGATCCCGCTCAGGGTATAGAAGCTCTTGCGCATATCTACCGGCAAGGGGTAGAGGTAGTATTGAAGGGACCGATGCAGATGGAACATAACCTCAATCTAAAAGACAAACAAGAGTACGGAGGTGATCGAGATCCAAATCCTGGTTTATCCGTAGCCTGGTTCCGTTGGGATAAACTACCTCCAATAACAAATTGTCTTCTATGTTCCTGCCTTCCTGAACCGGTGGTTGGTTTTTATTATAGCTGTGGTGTGATGCCGGGGGCGATGATTTTACTACCAGCGGAATGAAATTTTGCTTTGCTCCCTGTATTCGTAATTTCTTATACCAATAGTAAAAGGTAGATGGGGCGATGCCTTCATTTGAACAAAACTCTCTTACCGATAATCCGGACTCTTGTTGCCGCCGATAGAACGCAAGGAACTTGGATTCACTAAACATGATTTTTTAGAGGCATAAGTTAGCCCCAGGGGCCCGTCGCTACAAGATGTACCTCGCCGAATGCTTACGACTATAGTTATCAATTTTATTTTGTATGGATATTACAGCTTCGCTCAAACCGTCATTTCATAGTTATTTAATTCTCCTTCAGCGAAATAATCAAATATATGGTTTGTTAATCGCTTAATGCCGGCAATGGTTCCCTTCATTTGTGGGACTATGATTATTTGATTGCTTTTTAGTACCCATAAGTCAAAAGAACTACCATCAATGTAATCTGTTACAGACATCTGTACATATGGATTACCATGTAGGACAGATACAGATGCTTTTTCAAATTTGCTAACTGCAGTAATAAAGGTCTTGTTTACGGCAGTTTCTGCAAATATATCGGTTGAATAATCTATGGAAAGTGGCCTTGGCGTAAGATTTTCCACTTGTCTTCTTGATCTATTACTGAATAACTGATAGTTATCACTAAGCATTTGGGCGGTTGGTTTAATGAAACCATCATATACCATTTGAAATTGTCGGTCGGTTCGAATTCGGCCCTGCCTGTCAATT